>CAILAO010000778.1 GCA_903832105.1 uncultured Pseudomonadota bacterium
AGGTTTTGCCGAAAGACACATGACAAGGTTATCGGAAAACCGAATCTTGGCTTGTCGCGTGTATCAATTCCGGCCATGGGTGCCATTAGGAATAAAACGAAGTTAGCAAATTTATGTCACTGGGATTAAGCGGTAACAACGGCACAAAGAAACTTAGAAAAATGTGTCAAGCAAACTTGCAATATTCCTCGATGCATCATCTCATCAATCGTATCCAAGACGACTGGAAGGCTCATTGCCATGGCATTGACCCGCAGGACGACTTGTGCCTTATTGCGTTGAGGAATACATGAAGTTAACGTGGATTCCATGTTGTATCTTTCTTGCTCTGGTATCACTTTCCGCCAGAGCTTCTGCAATCACCCCAGAGAGTGCTGTTTCCTATTTTGCAATCAGAGATGTTAAGGGAGAAGTTCTATATTGGCATCCTTGGAGTGCAAAATGGAGAACTTTGAAGAGTGATCGAAAACTCCCTAAGAATACATTGGTGCAGGTTGGCATAGACTCCTCTTTCGGATTTGAAACCCTTGCTCCAGCCGGTCGCAAAACGCAAACACTTAAAGCCGAGAAATTCGTGGTTCAGGTTAAACAACCCATGGTACTTCGACTTTCTGATGACATTTTTCGACAAATTTCTTTTAATCCTTTCTTCATCGATCAATTACCTGGATTACAAGAAAGCGCTTCTTCTCAAAAAGGTATCGCCACATTTAAAGAGGCCTGGGAGCGTCTTGTAGCCGTTGTAAGCGGAAAACTCCCAGTAAACCAGGTGCTCTCGCGAGAAGCAGGTATAGACCTCGGAATTAAATCGAAAAAGATTAAACTTTACATGCCGCCCCGAGATTCAATTTTCTTGGTTAAATCGTTTCCGATGAAAATGGAAATTAGATGGCAAGATATTCCAGAAAACGGTGCGGAATTCGAAGTTAATCTCTGGAAAAAAGGCTCTGAAAGTGGTCCGCCTGTCGCAAAAACTCGTTCAAACCGGCAAGTAGTGAGTATTGCCGATGAAGGAAGTTATATGTATCAGGTTTCCACGTCAGACGGAAAATGGCAGTCAGCAATTGCACAAACCCACGTATCTTTTCCAGTCGGTCAGTTTACAGCCGAAAAAAATTCTAAAATCAATCTCTCTGAAAGAAAGACACCAAATCCGCTATTGCCAATATATCTACCTCCTCCCGACTTTGCATATCTAGTAAAAAAACTCCCTGTGAAAATTGATTTCACCTGGGAAAGAACAGAATCAGTGCCAGACTATGCTCCCTTTAACTTCATCATCGTTGATCATCTCGGAAAAGAATTTTTAAACCAAATAGTGAACGGAACCTCGACATCAGCTCATTTTAAGGAACCAGGCGATTACTATTGGTACGTCGAAGCGACTGTCCCAAAAAAGCCTGGCGAACAATTAACCCCAGAAAACTCTAGGGATTCCTACAGAGTTTTGAGTCAAGCACGAAAAATATCCATTATAAGCAAATCTCGCGAAACGCTCGCTAGGCAATCATCAGACGACATTCTGTCCTATCTCGTTGGGGACAGCTTCTTTAACGGAATTGTGTATATTGACAATTAGGGCGTGCACTGAATTGCACTGGGTTAAGGCCGAAATCCTTGAAAGACTTAG
>CAILAO010000779.1 GCA_903832105.1 uncultured Pseudomonadota bacterium
AGGTTTTGCCGAAAGACACATGACAAGGTTATCGGAAAACCGAATCTTGGCTTGTCGCGTGTATCAATTCCGGCCATGGGTGCCATTAGGAATAAAACGAAGTTAGCAAATTTATGTCACTGGGATTAAGCGGTAACAACAAGATTGTATTCGTATTTTTATCAAAAAGTATCGCGCCTCCAAAATCCTCTATTTTAGTTTCATCGATTTCCTTTGAGAGATTTTCCAGAAGAAGATCTATTCCAACCATTCCGATGAATTTATTGTTTTCATAGATGCCAAGTCCAGCCGTAATCATCCACTTTTTCATGTAACTAGAGTCAAAATATATGCCTGAAAACTCCGGCTGATCGCTTTTTTTTGCAATGTGATACCATATCTCTTTTTCGCTTTTTTGATAGACATCATCAAACCACTTTTCTGAAACAAATGTCTCTTTTTCTTGATACACTTCAGAACCGAGATATTTAGGGTCTTTACGAGTCGATAATATGAAGGCTTTTTTATTAAAATACTTTAGAGAGGACTCTGGCTCAAATGCGAAATAGGCATTATATTGGCATGCACGACGTCTTAAAATCTCCTCTGCAGATCCCCGAAATAAGCGTAAGCCCGCTTCGATACTGAGGTTGTATTTGAATACATCAGTGGCACCCCTAAGGAAATAGAGATTCATTTGAGTATCGACTAAATCGCGCTCCAGATTCTCAACAAGTTCATCGCCATGATGTTCAAGATGAGCCCTGATGCCTGCCATTCGGTCAATGTAGTAATAAAATATGCAAAGAGTAATAAGAAAAGCGAAAAAGGCAGCGCTATAGATTTCCTTCAGTAGCAGTATCTTTTTAATTGGCAATCTTTGAAACATTTATCGCATTTTTCTGCTACGTAGACCTCAGTAAATGGACTATCCAACAGTTCCGCGTGGTATAAATGAAACGACAGCGTTTTTCGTGAGGTAGTTAATAAACATCTTTTTTGAATCCTTTGACAGTCCCTGGACTTCCAGTCCAATTCCTGTAGCTAAGTCTCTCTTCACTTCACGTCTTACCCACCGAACAACACCGTGGCCACAAAACACCGAGTCAGCTTTGCCTTCAAGCTTTATCGAGAACTTGCAAACTTCGAAGCTACTCGGAAAATCTCCTTCCAGAGGAATGAAAACTCCACCCCTCCCCAGGTATCTGTCTTTACTTTTCTCCCATTCTTCTTTTTTAACCACGCAATCGAAACCCGAGACAAGATCTGGGTCTTCAAGAACGGAATCCCAACGCATTTCGTAGGGAGTAAGGACTCTTTGAACAGACTCAAAAACCATCTCCCGAGGAAAGGGTTTCGCAAGTAACTCCTCGGCACCGAGACTAAAGGCCTCTACTGCAGAAGTTTCGGCATAACCTGAGATAAAGATAACTGGAGGAACGCCGGGTAATTTTTCGACGACTTTTTTAAGAACTTCTATTCCCCCAGCTCTGGGCATTTTAACATCGGCAATCACCACATCTAAGTGTGCTTCATCGTCGATGATTTTTTGCGCCTCAACCCCGTCGGGAGCCGTCAAAACCTCAAATCCCTTACTCTGAAAAAAAGTACCCAATATTTCCAAGAGGTCAACTTCATCATCAACAATTAAAATCTTTTTCTTTTCTTGTGTCATAATACTTCCGATACAAAGTAAATTGGTTATTTCTTACGTTTACCAAATTTTTCGATCGTTTTTCTTTCGTGGAACTGAGGCATATTATTTACTAACTTATCCCGATTTGGGGTGACGTCTTCAACATCTCTATAAATAAGATAACAGCAGATATCCCCGCGTTTTGTTTCGATTGCTGCGAGCAATTCGTTAATGCTGCGTCCTTTTCCCTTTTCATTGGTCGCCACGCCATCAGCACCATTTGCCTCTTCCATTTTTTCTTCAATATCCTGGTTGGATTCTTCCGCCAAAATCAGCTTGTCTCCAGTTTTTGCGGACTTATCAATGCGTCCTTTTAAAGATTCGCACTTCGAGAATAGCCCTGAAGAACGGTTAGCCTTGATCTTATTAAAAGTTTCTTTTGCGAGTTGATATTCGCCAAGACGGGTGTACGCGAGACCCAGGTTATAAGTCACATTGTTCAATACATCCACCCATTGAGACGGCACAGATTCGATCGTTCGGTTATAAAGCTCAATACCTTCCGCATATTTGCCCATTTTAATGAGTGCGACCGCCTTGTTATTCATGTAAGCTATGAGCTTGTTCGATGACTCGACTTTAGCCATGAGCTGCTGTGCTTTCTGAGTTTCTCCTGCTTCTAGCGCAATTTTACACTCTGTCTCATCGACCTTTTTACACCCTTCATCGATTCCCTTTATTTTTTTAACCGTTTCTTTTGCCTGACCGGTTTGTCCCGTGTTGAGCTGCGCTTCTGCCATATTTAGAAGACGTCCCAAGTTCATTGGGGAAACCACATTAGCCTTTTCAAAGCATTTTAAGGACATATCGAAATTTTTGAGTTTAACAAAACATTTTCCTAGTAAGTTCATGAGGATGAGGGAGTCCCCCTTGATCTTTAAAGCCACCAGAGCAAGGTCTCTGGCCTTTTTATAGTTTCCAAGATGATAGTTGTATTCTGCCTCTATCTGCCTTTTACTACCAACCGATACGCTTGGATTCGCTACAAGTTGACCGATATTTTTCTCCGCTTCGGCAATCTTTCCCGCATCAAGAAGTTTTCTTATTTTTCTCTCCATGGACTTTTGATCTGTCGGGTTTCGATTCTGCTGCAGCGTCCAAAAGATTCCACCAAAAAACGTTGGGTTATCAAAAGGTTTTTCAATCACATTATCCACACCCATTTCTTTGACCAAAGGAATCTCGTTTGGTTGAATGAGTGAACTAATAATTATAATAGGAACTTGAATGAAGCCGTGTTGGCGAATCCTCTGAATGAGAACAGGACCTGCAAGGCCTGGAATGCGCCATTCCTGAACAATCAACTGCGGTTCAGGATGGGTTATCAACCAATTCCATGCCAAGAGACCATTACTGAAAACTTCAATTTTCGGGACACCAATCGATTCGAAAAGGCCTTTTAAAGAGTGCTGTACCGCGGAATCGTTATCTATAATAACACAATTTTTAATACCCAGAATGTTGCGCACTTTTGCATTGTCGCCATCTTTGGCATCTAAAGAATTACAGTATTTTTGCCGAAGCTGATCAGCCAGCGATTTTGCCTTCTCGTCAATCAGTTCTGCCTGCTTTAGAATGACAAGACCGTCATCTATCTGCCCATTGATAAAACGCGCTTCCGCTAAAAAAAGTAACAACTTCACAGATCCAGGATAAATATCTAGAAGATTCTCTTCCAGACATGCAAGAGATTTCTTTTGCCCATTTTGAATAAGATAATTTCTCAGATATTCCGCTGCTACCAATGTGGTATCGCCATTATTAAGCTTCAAAAGAGAAAAGAGCTCTGAAAGCTCATTGCTGAGCGTTTCTTTGACATACGATTTTTGGTGCCAAGATAACAACCCTAGCTCAAATGCAAACGGAACATTTAATTCTTCGTTAGGCTCCACAAACACGCTGGTTCGGATATGACGGAGTCTCGCGTGCTCAGTGAATATTTTTAGCAGGTGAAACGCGTTGACATCTTGGTTCAATAACAACGGAGTCAAAATCCACTGAACCGCCTCTACTTCCAGGTAGTGGAGTGCATCCGCTGCCGATGCGACAGTTTGAATATGTTGAAATCCCATGTCTTTCACAATATCAGCAATCATCTGCCGGATTGAAGGGCTGGGGTCAACGATCAGAACAGTTGCCTGATCATTCTGGTTCGAAATCATATGTTCCATCGGCGCCTCACCATGAATTCGGTTAGCTTTCCTCTTATTAAGTGGCCAATTTTTATCTCATTAGCCAATCAACGAAGTTTCTCTTGTTCTATACAGTACCGTTATATTGTATGGGTAAACTGTTTAATTTGGAACTCTTCGGACGATGCATCTCTTGGAGACATTGACCTATACCTCTGATGGGAGAGGACATTTCCAGATTTCTTACGCGTTAGTTAAAATTTCCTAACGACAGAAAATTTAGTGGAAGTGGTTTTTAGAATCTTTCTAAATCATCACCTGTCGCTACTTCCGCACCCTATTCGCGCCATTTTCACTTGCATTATTGGTATCGGAGTTAGCTTTCTGCAAAGTACCAAGCCGCTGTTTTACCTCCAGCACCTGTGTCAAAAACTCAGGATCAGTCGCTGCTTGCTTTGCGAAAAGCTGATAGTAACGGATCGACTTTTGCGTATCAACCTGCTCATAAGCTTTTCCGAGAAGATACTGTGCTTCAGCTAGATTCGTTTTCACGCGAAGCGCGCGTTCCATGTAAGAAATCGCCTTTTTAGGATCGTTGTTATCGAGAAAACTTCGGCCAATTCCCAAAAGCGCGCCTGGCAGGAGAGGCTGCGCCTTTAATGCTGAAAAATAAACTTTGAGCGCTCCTTCAAAATCACCCAGCTCCGACAAAATATCTCCTTCGACACTCTCGAAATACGCCACATTTGTAGGCACGGCTTTTTCTTTTGCAGAGCGCAAAATCGTCAAAGCCTCCTGACCCCGCTTAAGCTTGAGCAGAGTACGAGCCATAATAATGGAGGCTTGTTCATCTTTAGGCGAAAGAGCTAACAACTTTTTGGCCGTTATAAGAGCCTCACTATAATATCGAATTTTGAAATAACTCCACGCAAGGGCCTTCAGAACCTTTGTGCTATCATCTTTTAGCTTTAAGGCCTTTTTATAGCGGTAAATTGCTTCTCCATAATTATCAAGTCCCCTATAGGCTTCCGCTAAATAAAAATTCGATGCGAAGTTATCGTCAAACTTGGTGATACTTTTTTCCAAATGATACACCGCACTCTTATAGTCCCCGACTTTGACAAAAACCATCCCAATATTTCTATGAATAGTTAGATTGTTTTCCTCCTTCGCCAAAGCATGTTTGTAGCTTTCAATCGCTTCCCTCCAGAGGCCATCCTTGGCATACGCATTCCCCTGAACCACATAATTACTGCTTTTTTGCTGTTTATCCGTCAACATCAGGGTCTTGCATCCAATCCCGGCAACTCCAGAAATGGCGAGCGTCAATAATAATAAAAGTGGAGCCCTATATTTAGGCCCATAGACTTTTAAACAGGTAAAAAACCTCATCGCAAACCCTCCGATGCCGTGGGCAGTTATGCTAATGGTACTTGCCATCATGCTATTCTATTAGTTTTTGGGCAGGGATTCTATGGAAAAGACTTTACGGAGAAAGAGAGGTCTTATGATATTCTTCAAACAGAGACCAGCACCTCTCGTCTTGGGAATAAAAGGCAAGGACGAGTTCAATATCTTCCAACTCTTTGTATCTAGCGCATTTAAATGTATAATATCTTAAGTTTAGTGCACCAATTTTCCCTTTAACTAACCCGTCTGGAACGGGCATGAATTCATCGAGGTAGTAGCATTCATTCGAGGAATTCTTGAAAAAAGGGATGTACACTTCCGTCGGAGACGGCGTTGCAGTTATCGCACATCGGTTCAGCACCAAAGCGGCAACCATAAAGAATAGGCATTTTGTGAAACGATTCGTCATCAAAAACTACCCTTTAAAAGACACACGAATATGCCATTTATATCCCTTACCCTCACCCTTCTTCTCGGAAACAAGATTTAGATATTTAGAATTATTTTTCAGTATAGCCTTTGGTAAGGAGGAAAAGTGCGTCTCTTAGTTCTGCCATTTTTGATTATTGCGGTGATCTCCTGTGATTTCTTCCATAACGGGCGAACACCCGTGTCTGAGTGGGATCTTTTAGATCGGGCGAGCCATGTAAAATGCGCCTCCTGGCCGCAAGCCAAAGAAGTTCTTACGTTTAACAAAATACAGACAGCGAAAGGGCCGTCGGCCGCGTTTTTTGCTGCATCAGTCCTCAGAACAGGCGAAGCTATGAGCTTTCTTGCGCCTTTTGATGGCAGCTACAAGATTGATCAAGATTCGCTTGTACCCGTCAAATTTGGAAAAGACGATATGCTTCTTGGCATAACCCAGCTCCATGCTGGGCTTTTAGCGGTTTCTTTTCAAATAACTCAAGACGTAAAGGGAGCGCCGCAGGGATTGATAGAAGTTCGATCGCTTCCAAACAATGTCGTTCTTTATAAAACAAAGCCAACGTGGAGCAATATTGCAGATGGAGCGTTGGCTGCGACTTACGAGACATTTTCGAGTACAGCCCCCAACGGATTTTGGGTCACCCTAAAAGATGGCGCAAGCGATTCGGATACTTTCGAGGACCAAACGACAGAAACGAAGGTTGCTTTTTTAAAGATTCCGGCGAAAGGCGCGGAACTTGAGGTCCAAACCTTTAATAATCTGTCATTCCCTTCAGAAGTCACGCTCCTTCCTATGTTCAAACAAAAATCTGCTCTTGCTGTTTACTATGACCACAACCGTGTCGTGGGCAAAGATCTTGTAAAAGGCGACGTCCCTTTAATGGTGCAAGAACTGTTTGAAGACGGGAGGCACGTGGCGCCAAAAATGCTGGGCATCAAAGTTGAGAGTAATCTAGAGAGTTGGGCAGCAATGTTTTTTGAAAACGAACTTTATATCGCGTATATCGATGGTGACACGATGGTCGGCCGTGCAAATCTGAAAATAACTAAATTTCAGATCGCTCAAGAAGGGATGAGGCAACTCTGGACACGTGGATTTAAAATCGACAATATTCATGTCTCCGAACCCCTATGGATTGTGCAGAGACATAAACCCCATCTTTTTTTGCTGGAATGGCTCGATAATGAAAGTACGCTTTCCTCTTTTCCTATTGTCCCAGAAACGGGCATTTCTGAAGCTTCCGTGCATGGGGTCTTCCCGAAAGGTTCTCGCATCGAAGACACCCTCGTTGACGCGAGTGACGGCCACGTGTACATGGTCATGCGCACAAAAAATAAAGAGCTGTGGAACTTTGAAGTTTGTGACTTATCTGAGCTATGAAGGTCACAAAATCCTGAGTAATTCTCCAAACCTCTCTAAATTTACTTGTCATTTTCCTTTGGTCGCACTAAAAACCAACCAGTATATGTCCGGCCTATATAAGGAAATGGCTTTATGGATCCGAAGAAAATGTTTATTACAGTGTTCAGTCTGGGGTTATGCCTTTTGCTGCAAACTAAACTTTACGCAAAAGAGGTTTCAACTTCGGAGCTCGAAGAAATTCAAAAGAAACTTAAGTCATTCGAGACTCTGACCATTGATTTTACACAATCAAAATTTGTCAAACTGCGCCCCAAACAGAGCAATTCGCTCACGGGGAAGGCTTTTCTTTCGAAGCCAGATATGTTTCGCTGGATCCTAAATAGGTCCGGCGGAACACAAGAATGGATTTATGATGGAAAAAGCCTGATCAACTACTCTTCGGATCGGGGTGACCAAGTGTCAGCTATCCGTTATCCCTCAAGCACTACGCTGGTTCAAGAAATTCGAGAGATTATTGATATTTTCCTAAACATCAACGCACTTCTCAAGAAATACAATGTATTGAAATCGAACTTCGAAAACGATCTTTTAAGTTTGAAACTAAAACCAAAGCAGGAGTTCGATATTGTCGAAATTGACGTCGAGTTAAATGTTAAACAGAATGTCATTAAAACAATCGTTTTATATTTTAAAAACGGCAACCGTTCGACTTTTGCCTTTACTAACCCATCGAATAGTCCACTAAAACCAGGCGCTTTTTCACTTCCACCAAGTGTCAAAATAAAAGATGCACTAAAATAATACAAATGCCTGTATTTAAAACAATTTGTCTAAAAAAATGACCATACCCCTCTCAACGTATCAGTTTATTTGATTATTTTTTCTGTAAAGTTTTTTTTCGGTCTGCCGATGGACAGAGTGAGGTTGGGGCTTTCCACTCCTCTTTAAGTAAAAAGTCGGATGAAGCTTGTGGATCGCCTCTTTGATGGTCTGTAAAGTTTTTTGTTCAACTTTTTGGATATAGGGAGATAGCCATGGTAGACCACGTTCGATGGGACGAATTTGACAAAATGCATGTTATCAGGAGGCTCCGCGAGCTTGTGGGGCGCTGGTGGCGCGTTCAAATCAACTTCACCGATCAGAAAGGATTTCTAAGGGGAGTCCCTGAGGGGCAGTTCTTCAACCCTCTCAACTCGATCTGTCAATCCATCACGCATGATGCGAAAGGCTTCTGCTCGTGTAGAGACACGGCAAGAAAGACAACTGTTGAAGCAACCAATAGTACATCGCCGCGTCTTTTTCGGTGTCATTCGGGATATTCGGTCATTTCAGTGCCGATTCGCGTGGGCGGACAATACGTTGGATGCGTTTTTGGGGACGGTTTCTTGGTGAAGGAGACGGAAACCGAACAGCGCTCCATGATTGCTTCCTATCTTGAGCGATCCTTTGGAAGTCCGAAAGATCAGGAGCTGAAAGCTCATCTCGACTCTCTTCCAGTGCTTACCAATAAAGATGTTGAGTACTTAACCGAGCTTATCGTTCTCGTTGTCGACGAGATATTACTCGCACATAAAAATCTTAATGACCAACAAAAGCGAGTCGACGAACTTAATAAAGAGCTGGGAACTCGTTATGGGTTCGACCAAATGATAGGAAAATCCGCTCCAATGCAGAATCTATATCGTCTCTTGGATCGGATCTGTGACTCTGATGCAACCGTTCTTATCCAGGGCGAAAACGGAACCGGCAAGGAATTGATCGCTAAAGCGCTTCATTACAACTCACGCCGCAAAGATAAGCGCTTTGTTGTTGTGAACTGCGGCGCGTTCAACGAGAACCTTCTGGAATCCGAACTATTTGGCCATGTTAAAGGATCTTTTACTGGTGCCATTAAAGATAAAAAGGGACTTTTTGAAGTTGCAGATGGAGGAACATTGTTCCTCGACGAAATAGGCGACACCTCAATGGCCATGCAGGTCAAAATGCTCCGTGTGCTTCAAGAAGGCAGTTTTACTCCTGTCGGAGGCACCCAGCTTAGAAAGGCAAATGTCCGCGTCCTCGCGGCCACCAACCATGATCTTGTGACGATGGTGAAAGAAGGCAAGTTCCGCGAAGACCTGTTCTACCGCCTGAA
>CAILAO010000780.1 GCA_903832105.1 uncultured Pseudomonadota bacterium
GCCATGGAGACCCCGTTCGAAGTCTCCAAAGTATTCCTTCGACAGTCATGCGTAAGTTTGGCTTATTATATATTCCGCTCTTTACCATAATATGTTTTAACTTCATTCAAGAGAAATAAAGCGTTCGCAGTGAGTTCCCGAACACGCTCCACATAGATTCTGTCTAAAGAGCCCAATCTCTGCGTTGGCTTCAATAAAATTCTTCGCCTAACCAGCAAGTTATGTCTCGTCATTTTTTCCTTGCCGCCTTGATCTTGGACTTTTTAGACAGAATCTACATGCAGACCGTCCTATTTTTGGAGCGTAGCGCAGACGAGACGTAGATTTCATTGTTTGCAGTAGATTTCAAATGCAAAATCCAGGTTAAAGTGGAGTCCTGATTGAGTTTGAAGACTGCATAGACACCACCCGATTATAGAGTGGTTTCTTTTCATGATCTGTAATATTCTGACGGTATATTTCTTTTTAGCCATTTTTTAGGAGGGTCATCTATGCGTCGATCCGGTCAGATGTTCTTCGGGCTTTTGGTTTTAGGATTTCTGGGCTGGACCGTTGCCGGCTTGGCAACGGCCAATGTTTTGGTGAAGACTGCAGGTTCTCATGTGCAGTATGCCATTAAAGTCGACCGCGTTGACTTTGATCATGTCACGGTTGATGGGAAGGATTTTCTCACAGTCAGACTGAACGACACGGATGGTTATCAAGGAATCCTCTACCGTGAGGGTTATCCCGAGATTCCTGCGATTCGATTTTTCGTGGATACGCCGCCTGTTATCGATATTATCTCCTCCAAAGAAGAGTACCGTTCTCCTGAAGAATTCACTCTCAAACCCTCCCAACCATCACACCCCAAAATCGTCGGCGCATCTGTGCCGTTTGTGATGAATGAAGCAGTCTATGGCGCTGATGCTTATTGGCCGGAAAAAAATTATGAGATTACCGATGCAGGTTCCGTTAATGGCAAAAAACAATATCTTGTTTCCCTTTATCCATTTTCATATAACCCCGTAACAAATTCATACCGCTTGTACCGGGAGTTTTCGGTCAATACCACAAAAGCGATTTCATCCCTAGCTGTTAGTAAACCCGAAATTTTTGCGTTTATCGTAGGGAAAAAGTTTTCGGATACCCCATCACTCAAGGCTTATCAGGATTTTAAACGTTCACTCGGCTATGTGGTGAAAAATATCGTGATGGGGTCCGAGATTTCAACGCCAGACCACATTCGTAAACAACTCAAACAACTTTATGTCGATAAAAATTTCACTCTAAAATATGCGCTCATTATCGGCGACGCTGAAGATGTTCCTGGTTTTAAATCCAGCAATATTAGTGGCATCACGGATCATTATTATCGTGCTATCGATACGGACAATTACGAAAGCGATATCAACGGGCCAGATATTGGCGTGGGGCGTATTTCTGTCAGCACGGAGGCGCAGCTTGCAATTGTTCTCGCCAAATACACCAAGTACCAGAAGGGCGTATTTTCTAACGAGGCTTGGCTTAAATCCATGTCGTTCCTGGCAAGTGACGATGGAACCTATTGGGAAGTCGCCGAAGCCACGCACAACTATGTGATTGATACCTACACTGCCCCCGCGCAATATTTTGGAAATTTTCCAAAACCGAATCAGCTTGGTGGCGACAAACTTTATTCCATCACTTATGAAGTATCGGATAAAAAAGTCCAAGAAGCCGTTCGCGCGGGACGAACGATTGTGAATTATTCTGGTCATGGCGGTCCCTCAGATTGGATGAACCCATCATTCACGCAATCTGATGTACGTGCCATTGCGCATGCTGATGCGTTGCCGTTTGTGATTGGAGACGCCTGTAACACAGGTGAATTCACCGTATCAGAAAGCTTCGGTGAAACCTGGCAACGGCATGACAAAGGCGCCATCATGTACTGGGGATCCATGGATCAAACGTTTTGGGGTGAAGACGATGTTTTGGAACGAACAATGTTTGACGGAATTTTTCAAAAACACCTTCGAGAATTTAGTGACATCACAAACTTCGCATTGCGCGAACTTTGGCGCTATTATGGCGGTGACGGAAAAAGCAAATACTACTGGGAAACCTATGTGACCTTTGCGGACCCATCGATTCTATGGCGCTCTTGGCTGACCCGTAGTGCTACTGTTGATGGTCCCAGAATTGTTCCCGCAGGGGTCAGTCAGGTCGAGTATGGGATTTTTGATGAAAACGGCAAGCCCATCTCCAATGTGCGTGTGGCACTGGCTTCGCAGGATTGGACGAAAAGCCAATCAGACACTACGGATTCCGATGGTTTTGCAACGTTTGATCTTTCACCCCTTACATCATCCGCCAACATCACGGAAGCTCCATGGAATCTTATTGTCTATGGCGATAACCTGCGACTTGGAACTCTCAACGTGCAAATTGCCGATGCCGCTAATCCATTCCTTAAAATTTCTGATGTTGCCGGAACTTTGCAACCTAATCGCCGCGTCTATGTTGGAGAAACCGTGGACATGAGTTTGGTGGCGCAAAACATCGGACATCTCGCCACCCAGGGTGGTTCGCTCCAATTCGATCATGTCGTCGGTTCTGTCGATATGAACGCTACGAATGTTGTCAGCATTCCTTCCTTACAACCAGGCGAGCGTTTTGCGGTGAAGGGAGGGCTCGCAAAATTCAAAGTAAGAGACAATGCGGCTCCTAATGAACCCATCAAAATAAGGCTACATTGGAAGTTGAACGATGGTAGTGAAACGACGTTTTCTTCAGTGTTTCGTGCGTCACGCGCCGAAACGGTGGCTTCCGCGATTGATGCCGGTCAAAATACCCTTGGGACCGGGCTAAAACCAGGGGCTACGGGACCTGCTTACGTAACCATTCGCAACATTGGCAATGAAGCCATGAAAAATGCAGCATTAACCCCCATGGCAGGAACTTGCCTGTCACAAGCGATGGGCGAGCTTCATGTCAACGAACTAGGGCCAGGCGAAAGTCTAAAAGTTGCCACTCCCATTCAACTTACCGCGTCTAGCTCTTGTAAGGATGGCGATGCTGCGATCTTGAAATTGAAGGGGTTCTATCAGAGCGAAGTCCAAAATGTGCTATTACCAGAAATGACGGTCTCATTCCGTCTAGGTATCATGACAATCGAAAAAATGAGCTTCGATAATCTTGATATCCCAATTCCTGATAGCTCGTCATCAGCCACTCAAATGATTTCATGGGCCAAAAAAGGACTTGTGGAAGATGTGAGTGTACATGTGAAGCTTCGATACAGTGGATTTTCAGATAATCTTAAAATTTCACTCGTGCATCCTAGCGGTGCTGAAGTGATTCTGCTGAGTAAAGTTATGGTCACTGATTTGGATTTAACTTTTGGCATGGATGGAAAATATCCAATTAAAGACATTGCTAAAATTAAGGGCCTGGTTACCCAAGGGGAGTGGAAATTGGTTGTTCACGACATTTCTGGTGATCTTTTGGGCGACATGAAAGAGAATGCAATTAATTTTGTGGAAATGAAGATCAAAGGATATTTCCGGTAGAAGCGTAAGAAACTTCTGGATACGGTCCAATTTTCACTGATCTTGAGGGAGGGCTACTTAGTTAGTTTTTGGCGTCTTCACCCCAAAAACTAACATCAACAGGCGTACTGCCACACAAATCGGCCCGGGGACTACGGGCCAAATTCCTGTGAGTACCGGCACGACGATTGCGATGACGAGCATGTCTGGTGATGCGACAATTGCAGCATCAGGCGCTCTCACGATAGCAAATATCGCGGTGACATCGGCCAAGATCGACGCCGGATCGATTTCAAACACACACGTTAACGCCAGTGCAGCGATTGATGTGACGAAACTTTCAGGTTCTGGCGCTGGTAACAAGAGAAAAGTTCTTGCAGTTGACGATACTGGCAATCAAGTATCTTTGAAGGCGGTCCGGATCAAAAGATTCCAGATATGAAAACGTTGGTAACAATAACGACTTTCATGAACCGCGCCTTGCTTTCGCGCCTGAGCCAACAAGCGAGAAAACTCCTCGGAAGTGGGCTCTCCGATGGTCTTTAAAACCACTAGATCGCCCTCACATAGAACAATGAACTGAACACCCGGCTTAAGTCCAAGCCGCGTTCTAATATCTTCAGGGATCACTACCTGACCTTTTGAGGATAATTTGGTTGTCGATACGGTAATCACGCTGCACCTCCAATCTTACCAGTAAGAACAATAGTTGATTTCAAGGCGAAAAACCGGCCAATTGAAGGTCGGGAAATTCAAAAGTCATGTTTTGCCAGCTTTTTGGCTTTGTGTGGCTCGTTTCCGCTTGAATAGTTGGACTTTACACAACCGCAACCTCTTTTTATTTTGCGCTTCCAAAGAAATTTCCATGGGATTTCGAAGCCTCGTTAAAATACCCCGACAAAAGGGGGCGGGACAGTCGTACCTCGTTGCCTCACGCAGCACTCCATCGACAGTGGAGCTTCTAACATCGATTGGGCCTTATTTTCTCGATATAAAACAAGCTTTTCTGACGATTTTACTTGACAAATAAATTTCATGCATTTTCTTAAACGACCGATCAAGCTTCTCCCTCAGTCTTTTTAGGCTTTGGCATCTCGATATAGAAAGCCTGGCAAGACTATTTTTGTCTCATGTGGGGTCAAAAGGGTCGCTTCGAAATCGGCCAACAGGAGCGATCCTACGAGGTCTCA
>CAILAO010000781.1 GCA_903832105.1 uncultured Pseudomonadota bacterium
ATATTCCGCTCTTTACCATAATACGTTTTAACTTCATCCATGATTCATCAATAAGCATCGTCCTCAACATCACGCACCCGCAGCAATCTAGTCCCCGATCGTCTGCGAAAAAATGTATATTATTAGGAGGTTATATAGAATGCCGCGGGAGAGTCAAAGCTAAAGTTTTTAGAAAGAGATCACGTCAAAGTTATAAGTCGAAGATTAAGATGAAACCTAAGATTGACAAAGCTTTCAAGCCGATTGAGTACACCCCCTAATATAATAGAAATCTTTTTACTTTTTCATTGCGCTTATTTACCATTTATGATAATTAAATAGAATGAAATGGCAAGATTTGTTACACAAAGTGTCGCAAGAACCTTTGTTTCGCACGGGTCTTCTGACTGCCGGTGAAGACCTTCTAAGAGTGCGCATTCAAATTTCCCGTTGGGTCGACGATGGGAAACTTCTTCGCCTAAGAAAAGGAATTTATGCCCTTGCCGAGCCCTATCGAAAAAGCAATCCTCATCCGTTTTTAGTCGCCAATTTTATCAAACCAAGCTCCTACGTCAGTCTTCAATCCGCGTTATCATTTTATTCGATGATCCCCGAATATGTCCCACTTGTCATTAGCGTGACGACACTCCGACCTGAGACAATTTCTAATGCGTTCGGAGACTTCGAATATAGACATGTCAAACAATCAAACTTTTTTGGATATGAACTGATCCAGCTAGGTCAGGGACAATCCGCATTTATCGCAACCCCAGAAAAAGCTTTACTTGACCTGCTCTATTTAACACCGGACGCCGATTCAATCGAGTATTTATCAGAACTCCGACTTCAAAACCTTGAAAAATTGAACCGCAAACGTTTAAAGGATTTTTCTAAAAAATTCAACACTCCTAAAATAGACAGATGCTTTAAATATATTGTCAGTCTCATGAACGAATATTCCGCATAAGGCACTTTTTAGATGAAAGATTTTTTAAAGCAAATTCTCCGCGAGGAGCAAAATAAAACACGAGGCCGGAGTAAAATTCGAGAATATCTGCAGGCGAGAATCTTAGAAGTTTTGCAGAACAATAATTATTTCAATAATTGGGTCTTCGTCGGAGGAACAGCTTTAAGATTTTTATTCTCAATTCCCCGTTTCTCTGAAGATCTGGATTTTTCGCTGCTCAAACCAGGAATGGATGCCGACTTCTCAAAAGCCTTGAAAAAAATCGAAAAGTGCTTCGAACATGAAGGATACGAAATCCGTCTTAAAGCAAAAGAAACAAAAATAGTCCAATCAGCCTTCATTCAATTCCGTGGCTTATTATACGAACTGGACTATTCCCCTCATCATGACGAAGCGGTATCTATCAAGATCGAAATAGATACAAATCCCCCGTTAGGCGCTACATCAACATTTTCAATCGTCAGAAAATACGTAACACTCAATCTGCATCATCATGATAAAGCCTCCTTATTTGCAGGAAAACTTCACGCCCTTTTGACACGGAAATATACGAAAGGCCGTGATGTATATGATCTTTTTTGGTATCTAACAGATCGGCATTGGCCAGCCCCGAATTGCGAGTTTTTACAAAATGCCTTGAAACAAACCGGATGGAATAGAGATCCGGTAACGGATCAAAATTGGAAAACCATTATTAGCCACAAATTGAAACAGCTCAATTGGAACACGGTCATAAACGATGTAAAGCCATTCTTGGAAAAAAGCGAAGAGCTAAACTTTCTCACACCCGAAAATTTCGAGAAAATGATCACTCTTTAACGCCCCTAGGTGTCTGATTAAGAGAATAAGTTTTTAGGAAACTAGCCTAATATCACTCCAGCTTTGCCAGTAAAAACCATACTCAATGTATTTTTAAGCACCAATAAATCCCAGTGTATGGTATTTTTAATAGGAAATAGAGCGCGAGGATACTGAATTATGTTCCGTAACACTTTAAATAAATTAGATAAATAGCTTGATTCTCCCAATCAAAAGTCTCTGGTCCTATAGAGGTCAAAAACAACAACACTTCCTCAAAGAGCCTTACAT
>CAILAO010000782.1 GCA_903832105.1 uncultured Pseudomonadota bacterium
ACTATCTTTTAATAATTTTAGTCAGATAGATCCCAACATTTAGAAGATTTCTGGATTTTAACTGCCTATTTATGAATCGCCTTTTTTGGCAAAGAACCAACCCGTCGTTATTTCATGCGTTTTTTTATTTTCTACTGCGATGCTAACAGCATCTCTTTAACAAGAACGAGCTTGCTCGGTCCGCCGTTATCAGTGATAACATCGAGTCTCACAATCACATTAGATGAACCATCATACTTGGAGAGATCAAGATTTATCGATTTCCCTTTGACTTGAGATCCTGTTTCTCTCGCGAGAACGTCGAACGTTTTTCCGCCATCGGAAGAAACTTTTACGAAGAAAAAGTCCCAGTTTTCTTCAAGCAGATAGATTGTTGAGATTGTTAAACTCGTCTTTCGCGAAGCCGTGAGATCAAAGGTCATCGCTGCGGAGAGGTTTTTATTATTATCCAGAGGTTTGGGGTCAACACCTTGGCCTTTCGGTAGAATCGCGGCTGCACTGAGTCCATATGAGGTTGTCAACCACTGACTTGCGGCGATGGAAGACCCCGAAAGTTTCCAGCTTCCCCCGCGCTTAACTGCTTGCGGAGCGGATGCAAAGACTTCGTAAGAGACATAGCTTGAACGAACATTTGCTTTAACGCCCACCATTTTAACCTTATATACACCTTCACGATCAGGATTGAATGAGAAGGTAGCTACCTTAAATCCTTGCTCACTCGCGCTTTTCATCTGAGAAGCTGGAATGCTCGCGACAACTTTGTCACCCACCAAAATATCGACTTTTTCGACATCTGACGAGAACAGCCCTTCGAGCGCTATTGCACGTTTTGGTGACGTGAAATTTTTAAACGTTGCGCTGTTTGGGTAGCGGGAAGGAAGATAGATCCAGCCGCCAGCATCATCGACATCGGCATTGGCAAGTTCGAGTGCGGCCGGTCCAATCTCCAAAACACCCTTCCACATACTTTCCTTTAGAGGCATTTCGTCAAAAACCAGTCTGAAGTAAACGTCACCAGATCCTTCAAAACCTCCAGATGTAGGATAAACACACGTTTCATCTTTTGCTTTTACCGCGGAATTTTCTTCCTCATCTTCATCAATGGCGCACCAAACACTTTCAAACGAAATTCCGTCGGTTGAGGCTTGGAGGGCATGACTAATGGACTCGGTATCGCTTAGATGGAACGTGAATTTAACACGGCCGTTTAGAGACATTTTTATTTTTGGCAGTTCAACAAGCGACTGACTTAGATCGCTCACAATTTGTCCTCTTGTGGTATCAAGGAATAGCTTCCGATCTCCTGTCGAGGTAATTTCGGCACGGTTTGTGGTTGCAAAGGCTCCGTTCAGTTCGAAGATATTATCGGTCACTCGCTCAGCGGCCCAGACAACTCTTTTTCCCGTGAACTCCTCACGTCCAACAGAAGCCGTGACGGCAATCTCGTAGGTCCCAGCCTGTGACAATGTCACGTGGATATCTTGGCCTTTGGCCGTTTGAACGATCGATCCATTCGATTTATTTTTGATATTCCATGTGAACGATACGTTTCCAAAGTCCTGTTTTTTGGATAATCCTAAAACCACTCCAGAGAGTGTGATGTTTTTATTGATCGGGACGAATCCCTTGGCGATATCCTTCGAGTCAACTGCAACATTGAGCGTGCTCTCGAAAAAGAGTTGCTCGGGCTTCATGAGCGCCTTAAGCACCAGAATTTCGACTCCACCACGCATCATGGCGGTTTCGATAAAGCTACGAGTGATCGTGAAGTAGCCTTTATCGTTCTCAGTTGCCGCGGGAGTTCCATCTTGACCGTTGCCAACCAAGCCCCAGCTATTTTTCACTATGACCGCTTGGAAGGGATTATGGAAAACTTTCTTCACTTCAGCGGCTGACATTGCGCCGCCGCGTCCACCTTCGGTGACGAAGTCAACTGCGAGCATGGCGTGGCCACCATCAGGAAGGCATCCTGTGTCTTTACACTTGGATGCGTCCCAAACCGGATCGTCGCCGCCAATACCAAAGAGCGTCATTGTAGAATATGGCACAGGCATTTGATCTGCCAATGCTCTCTTAAGGTAATGGGTCACCATGTCAAAGTTATCAGGCGTAAACGTAATCGATTCAAAGTCATCAGCGCGGACACTGATGCGCTCTTTCATAAACGATATTGGCGTATAACGTTTCCCTTGAAATGTGAATGAATCAGTCGGTTGAATGGGCTTCTTTCCGAAGATTTCGACCAACTCACTAAAGATCAAGCGATCATTACTGCGATAGGCTCTCAGTTTCGCTGGGTCTGCAAAGGTTTTTGAAAAATGTTCGCCGATTCTTGCTTGGAGATCTCCCGTCGCGTCGAATTTAAAGTTGAAGACATCTTCTGGAACCATACCGACTTCTTCTGCCAACTTGAGTGCTCCGGGAACTCGGAAGCCTTCGTGGACATCGTGCAAAGCTGCGACCGGATCTGATGCATCGAGGATTTTCTTTAATTGATCGAAGATGTGATAGAAGCCAAGATATTCTTCAGAGAGATCAAGCGTTGTTCCATTCTTTAACTCTACCGCTTCCATGAGTCCTGCGACAGAATAGGCCCAGCAGAAACCAACGCTGTACTGATTCTTAGCGCCTGTTTGTGGTATGTGAACGGTATCGAGTCCGGATCTTTGCGACTCGTGGCTTGAGCGTCCGCAAGAAACAACAAGAACCGCCATAAAAATGTAGACCAACGTGATCACTAAATTTGATGTGCTACTAGTATACGGTTTCCGCATAGAGCACCTCGTCCTTTCCCAGTGTCAAAAAAATAAACACCGATTCCGCGCGTCGCTAGGCGCTGTAACTTGAGTTGGATCACCCGTGAGCCAACCGCTGACTGGCCAACCAGTCAGCTTTATTTTTGCAACAAATGCGCCATATGAACGGCAGTTCTTGGATTCCCTCGGGTATAGACGTAACCAATTGTAATTAATATATAAATTTAATTTCTTCACCATCTACCTCTAAAGGGGACATGTTTGGCTTTTCCCGAAAAATGCTCTCTTGATGTTAAGAAACTAACGCTTTGTCTTGTTTTCTGACAGTTTTGAGGATTTCTATGAAGTCTTTGAGATGAAAGACTTACAGATGAAACTGCGTGAAAAATCAACATCTAGGCAACAACTGCCTAGATCTCCAAATTTGACGTTAACCATGCCTATTTGTTAAACTTTTCATAAGACTAAGACGCCTTTTTTTTGCCCCTCGGGAACTTTTTAAGCGAAAAAAATCACGGCTAATACTTATAGAATGGAGGTTTCGTACTTTGAACTACACTAAACACTCATGGAGTATAGGCTACACAGGTTTGCCTTCGCTCCTTTTGTATGCTCTCTCATGCACGTTTTTTTTCCCTAACATCGGATTTACAGCGGAAAAACCTCAAATTAAAGCGGCGTCAACCTCACCGCAGAAGACATTCATCTCGCTCGGAGATGCGGTGAGTAAAGCGGTCAAACTTTCATCCCAGAAAATCGCAGCAGAAGCAGATTTCAATGCGCAAAACAACAAGTCTTGGCAGGCATGGACCGGGATTGGGCCGAAAGTAACCGCAGATTATACCGATATTAAATTCGACAAAAAACTTGAGAAGCAATATGGACCTATGACGATTCCTGTGCGTGATGATAAAAGCAGAATGGGAAGCATCACACTCGCACAACCCATCGTCAGCCTTTATCCGTTGATCCAGTATGCCCGTTTTGAAAGCACTCAAACCGACATCAAGTACAAAGTACTAAAAATTGTGGAGCGCGAAACAGCCTTTGGCGCGGCGGAAGTTTATCGAAGGTCACAGCAGGCCGAAGAAATGCACCAGATTGCCCAAGCGAGTATCAAGGCCGCTGAAAATCAGAGTCGCGATGCTCAGGCCCTATATCGCGTAGGAAAACTTACGAGAGGCGATCTTTTGAAGATCGAAATGGCTATTTTAGATGCGAAAGCCCAGGAGGCCAAGGCCGAAGCTGTGAAGGAAACAGCGTTCTCAGCGCTATGCGAAATGGTCGGATTGACGCTCCCCTGCAATCCAAAACTTGAAGTGCTGAGCCGTAATGTTAATGAAACCGCGGTATCCATTCCCGATCTCGGCACCGCTGTCAATGCTGCCATGTCAAAACGATTTGAAATGGAAACTGCGAATCTCGGGATTGAGCTCGCATCTTTTGGGAAACAGCTTGCCTACGCGAAGTTCACGCCTCAAGTTAATGCCTTCATAAAGTGGGAGCGAAACTTCACCACTCAAGAGGATAATGAAAAAAACAGTCGGGCGATCGGGCTTCAAGCCACATGGGAGCTCTGGGATAATGGATCTCGATTCTTTGCCGTACACGAAGCTGCCGAACAGGTTGCGAAGGCGGAGGCTTTAAAAGCCGATCAGGAGAGAAAAATTCGTTTGGAAATCTACCAGTCGACCGCCTATCTAAAAGCAGCGCAGGAAACCCTGAGTCTTGCTCGCGGTGCAGTGAGTCAGGCAGAAGAATCGTATCGAATTGAGCAGGCGCGTTTCAAGTCGGGTGCGACGACAGCGACCGAGCTTCTCCTCTCGGAAACGGCGCAAACAAGAGCACGTGGTGGTCTTGTCGCCGCCCTAACCGAACTTGATATTCAACATCTAAATCTTCAAAAGGCTATGGGGCATGAAACTCCAAATTTAGCCATACCTTCAAAATAAGCAGTAAAGGAAGTTTTGACATGAAAAGCGTGAACATGACTGTGACTCGTAGCGTTAGCTCTCTTGCAGCGATAGCCATCTGCATGTTGTTTTTTTCGTGCGAATTCAGCCAAAAAAAGCTGAGTCTTCCGAAAGCCAAAACTGCTGACGGAAAGGTTGATGCTGGCGAAACAGCACCTCCATCGCCTTCGTCAACGGCAGAGGCCCAATCTTCAAAGACAGGAGAACCTCCGGGAAATATTGCTCTCCCCGACGGAGTGGAACCGCTTACAGAGCAAGCACCTAACGGAACCGAAAAAAAGACAACGCAGGCCCCCTCTGGAATTCAAGAAATTCCTTCGGTTGGTCCCAGCGATGAGCCGAGGCGCGAATACAGACTTTCAGGTGCCGTAACCGCTCCGAGGCGTTCGGTTCTCACATTTAAGGTCGGCGGCTTTATCGAGAAGACTATGGCGAAACCGGGCGATCGTCTCAAAGCGGGAGATGTTCTTGCTATGTTAGAGCAACAAGATTACGAGCTTCGCTTTAAGTTGGCTTCGGCGCGTCGTGACCAAGCAAAAGTAGCACTTGATACGGCGGAAAAAGACTTTAAACGTGAACGTGAACTTAAAAGTGCGAGAGCGACCACTTCGATGTCATTCGAAAAAATCAATGCAGCGTTTCAAGCATCAGAAATCAACTTAAAAATGGCAGAGCTTGATATGTCGATTGGCGAGAAAGCTCTCAACGATACCAAACTCGTGGCACCTTATGACTGTGTTGTATCGCAGCAGTTTAAATATGCCGGCGAACAAGTTGGCCCAAGCGGAGGCAATGTTTTTGAAGTCTATGACACCGCAGCAACAGAGATCAGCCTTTCGGCGCCCGAAAGACTGATGGGAAAAATTAAAAATGGCGATGAACTCACGGTCACGATCCCGGCGATTCAATACTCCGAGATCGCGAAAGTGATCAGAGTCGTACCTTCGATTTCCAACGCCACGCGAACCTTCGAAGTGGTCGCGCAGTTTGCTAAGGTCGACGAACGCGTTGTTCCTGGACACTTTGCTGAAGCTGTTGTGCAGGTTAAATAACTCTTTTTTGGAAGGTTGAGTCCCATGTTTCTTTCCGATGTCTCGATTAGGCGTCCCGTCTTTGCGACCATGCTCAATGTTATTTTGATCGTCTTTGGGATTTTTGCATGGCCAAAGTTAAGCGTAGATCTTATTCCGAACATTGACTTCCCCGCTGTAACAGTCACGATTGTTTATCCGGGGGCTGACCCGGAGTCTGTCGAACAGAAAGTCCTCGATCCCTTAGAAAAGGCTGTGAATAGCATTGCTGGTCTTAAGGAGCTTCATTCATCGGCATATCCAAATTTTGGTCAGATTGTTCTTCTTTTTAATTTGGAGATGAAGTCGTCTGATGTTGCACAAGATGTGCGGGACAAAGTATTCGCAGCCCTTGGGAATCTTCCCGAAGATGTAGAAACACCGATCATACAGAAACTCGATATCATGGGCTCGCCCATTGTGAAGATCGCACTGGCGGCTGACAAGCTTGAAATTGGAAAACTTTCGGCTTTAGCTAAAGATGTTATTAAGCCAAGTTTCGAACGTATTCACGGGGTTGCTCGCGTCGACCTTACTGGTAATAGAGAGCGTGAGGTTCATATCCTGATCAATCGTGAGCAACTATCGAGCTTTGGTCTCACGCCAAGTGATGTGATCAATTCCGTGAAACAGCAGAATCTCGATCTTCCAAGCGGAAAGGTTCAAGATGAGGCAAGATATTGGACCGTACGAGTCAAGGGAGCATTGACCACTGCAGACGAGATTGCGCGCCTCCCCATATTAAATCCGAGAGGTGTGAGCGTCAGGATTTCCGAAGTTGCGACGGTGATCGACACAATCCAAGAAGAGGAAACCGCGGCGCTCCTCGATGGAAAACCTACCGTTCTTCTCGCGGTCTATAAGCAAACCGACGCTAACACAACCTCGGTCGCAGACGCCACGCTTGATACCGTCGCAAAACTCAATAAAGAACTCCCAAAGGGAGTCAGTGTCAAGGTTGTCATGGACAACTCTGAATTCATCAAGGGTTCGATTAACTCGGTCAAATTGGATTTGATTATTGGCGCGATTTTGACGACGATTGTCGTGCTTCTCTTTTTAAGAAATCTTTGGGCCACGATTATCTGCTCAGTCGCCCTTCCAACTGCGGTTATTGCAACCTTCGCGTTTTTGAACTTTCAAGGGTTCACCCTCAACATGATGACGACGCTTGCGCTGAGTCTTTCTATAGGTATTTTGATTGACGATGCGATTGTTGTCATAGAAAACATCTTTAGACATATCTCCATGAAGAAATCCGGAGCCCAAGCTGCGTCCGACGCGACCCGAGAAATCGGACTCGCGGTCTTGGCGACAACTCTCACTATTTGCGCAGTTTTTGTACCGGTGGCTTTCATGGAAGGGATCGTCGGCCGCTTCTTTTATCAGTTTGGTCTCACAGTAACGTTCGCAGTGCTCATTTCATTATTTGTTGCTTTCACCATGACGCCCATGCTGTCTAGCAAATATCTTAAGGGAGATGAACTCTCGAAAAACGGTTTTATCCGTGCGTTTCAGGAAAAAATTGAGCATTTCTTCAAAAGGTTAGATCATCTTTATCGTGGCATTCTTGGGTGGTGTCTTGATCATAGGGGAATCACGTTAACGATTGGCGTCCTGACGTTTATTTTGAGCGCAGTGATGCTTAAATTTGTTCCAATGTCTTTTTTCCCAAAAGAAGATCGTGGTGCAATTGCAGTGTTCTACACTCTGCCTGAGGGAACGAGGCTGGAGATCACAAAAGAGATGAGTTTGTCTTTAGCGAGCGAAATCAAAAACTATCCCGGCGTGACAAGCATTATTTCTTCCATCGCAAGCGGACAGGAAAAGAAACCCAACAGCGCTACGCTTGATGTGTTGCTTGTAGATCGGACCAAACGCTCATTTTCGCAGAGTGATCTCATGGATCGTATGCGCGAAGAGCTTGGACCGAAGTGGGCCGTTAAAGGCGCAGAATTGATGGTTTCAGAGGCGACGCATGGTCCTGGAATGAGAAGCTATACGATCCAGATTATTTTTCGAGGTTCACGTTGGGATGAGCTCGTGACGTATACGGATCAGGTTGTGGAGTACATTAAAAAAGATGTTAAGGACGCAGTTGATGTGACATCAAGTAAGCCGAAATCCCAAAAAGAATTCAAGATCAAAATAGATCCTTTGAGGGCCGCAGACGTGGGTCTTTCAACAGCTCAGATTGCAATGTCGATTAGGCAGCTTTTTGAGGGGTTGAAAGTAGGAGAGATCGAAGACGTTGGCACACGTTACGACATCAGACTCCGTGTCTCCGACAAAGACAGACTTGGGGGACAAGACTTAGCTGGCGTGACATTCACCAACACAAGAGGTCAGCAAATTGTTCTTGGATCGATTGCTGAGATAGAAGAATCGACAGCGCCGGCCACAATCGCGCGATACGACGCGGAAAGGCAGATTACTGTTCTTGCGAATTTTAAGGGGAAAGACCTAAACGGAGCCATCGACAAGATTCAGGGCTATGTCGGAAAGACGTTACCCCCAACAATCACACAAAAACTTTCTGGTGAAGCAGACATCATGAAAGATGCTATTGCCTCGATTGTGCGCGCCCTACTTCTTGCTGTAATTCTCGTCTTTATGGTGCTTTGCGCGCAGTACGAACGCTATGTTGCACCTCTTGTTATCATGCTTGCCCTTCCTCTTTCATTTACGGGCGCCTTTGGATCGCTTCTCATCACTGGTCAGTCCATGACGATTTATGCCATGATCGGATTAATCCTACTCATGGGCATTGTCACTAAAAACGGGATTTTGCTCATCGATTTTACGCTCCAGAAGATGCGTGAGGGAAAGAGCGTTCACGACGCTCTCATGGAGGCCGGTCCTATTAGACTTAGACCCATTTTAATGACGACACTTGCTGCAGGATTCGGCATGGTTCCAGTTGCAGTGGGACATGGTGTTGGCGGCGAAATGAGATCCGCAATGGGGGTTTGTGTCATCGGAGGACTCTTGGTGTCAACCCTTCTCACACTCGTTATTGTGCCGTGCTTTTTTAGCGCGATAGAAGGGTTATTGGAAAAAGTGGCGCGAAGGAAGCTGAAAAACCAGACGCCTACTGCTTAGATACGCATTACCAACCAATAGAAACCGAAACCTTAAGTCCAAACGTTTTTTGATAGAGTGTATCGGCATTCAAAAGGCGAGCGTCGGAATGGACGCCATCAACCGTACGGAGAGAGTATCCTCCCTGAGGTTTCTCTGCATCGACGACATTGCTTTCTTCATAAGTTCCAGTCGCGTCTTTTTGATGAGCTTTATAACTTGAGTTCATTGCGGCCACGTTGCAATAAAATCCCGCGCGGATAGGAATCATGACACCAAGTTCACCCGCGAAGTAATCCCCCTGAATGCCGTTGTAATAATGCTGTACATAGCGCCGTTCGGCGTTTTCGTCGATTGTAAGTTTTGAATATGATTTGCCCGCCATCGCATTGATATAAATCTCTCTAACAAGAGAAGTACTTGGAGTTGACATATCCGGGCTTGATCCAAAAAATCTACCCAGGTGAATGCCAGCAGCGATAATACGGTTGTCATAGTTATAGACGAACGATGATCCTTGGCGTTCAGCCCTGGTGTTAACAAAGCTGTTCACAGCTTCTAAACGGGGACCGACCACGAGATTTCCAAAGTCGTGACCTAAAAACCATTCTCTTTCGAATGTAATGCCATATCCGCCAGAATTTTTAACTGTTTCGTCGGATGATACCGTTCCTCCTCCGATGTAAGAGCCAAGACTAAAAAAGTATTGCGGCTCTGGCGATGTTTCGTTTGTTAGCGCAAAGCTCACCGCACTAAGTGACAGCAATAAAACCGCAGTCAGTATGTGGTCGTGTTTCATGAATAGTCCTTTTATGAAATAACATTAAAAACCTTAAAATTGACGGCTTGATTATAATAAATTGAAAGATTTCGTCAATGTCTTTTAAATTCCTTAGTATTCCGAAAAATGCTCTGTATTTTCAATACGATAAGACGATCTCTTCCCTATTTATAAAATTTTTTGCAAAATGATAGGAGAGCCCTAAAGATCCTATAAATCAGTGAGGAGAATCTCCGTGGTCTGGAAAATTTACAGCGTACATTCTGGGAAGATCGTGAAAGCAGGTTTTGAAGAAGAAGAAAACGCGAAGGATTGGCTTGAGGCCCGTCATAATCTTTCGGCTGAAGATTATCTCATCGAAGAGATGGATGCAGACGAAGAGGAAATCTTCAATAAAGGCGAGGAAGCTGAGGAAGAAGAGGAGGAAGAAGAACTCGACGAAAAAATCGTAGGTGATAGCGCTTCTCTCGGCTATGACGACGACTACTTGGATCCTGATGAGGGGATCATCAATGAGATTATAGAGGAAGGTGACGATGAGGGGGAAGAAGAGGAAGAAGAGGAGGAGTAAAACCTACTCCTCAACTATTCCCGAATCAAGCCACTGAGGCCTTTGGCCCCCTGCGTTGCGGGGAGAAGGACATTTTCCACTGGCTTGGCATTTCAATAGCTCTTGCCGTAATTCTTTAACGTCATCCATCGAAAGACCAATCGAACGATCGAAACCGGCGGATTCGGCGCCGTCGTATGTGACGGTATCCGTACGAAGTTGCTGGTCAAACTGTCCAACTTCAAAGTGTTTTTGCTCACCGTCAGTCAGATACATATCTCGGATTTTCCTGCCAGATACAGCCTGTTCAAACCTGTTAAGTTGTTCCTTCGCTTTATCCAAAGCCTTCTCTGGGTCGTCCCAACATTTAACCTCAGCGATCAAAATAGCTTCGTTCGATGAACGTTCAAAAACAACAACATCGAGTTCTCCAAGAACACGATTTCGATCTCTATACTCAATTCCCCCCAAGACATCATATTGCTCCTGGGAATACTCCTTTTCATATCTCATTTTGGCAACTTCCTCACAAACGGTGCCAAACGTCAGATAGTTTGCTGGAATCTTTTTAAGAGTAGCAAGATCCTCTTGCGCTTGTTCACTTAGGGCGAAAAGTTGAGTGGAGAGTGAAAAGAAAAAGGCGAACTGCACGAAAACGAGACAAATAAGTCTAGAACGCATGAAACCCCCTGTAGACAAACATTTAAGGTGTTTGGTAGAGACACCAGACCGAATTACTGGCTTATACAAGGAACAAAACTCTTTCAGTACGTGTGCCTAATTAACACATCACTTTGAGGAGAGCAATAATAAAGTTGCAGGACCTTGGCTCATCAACTAGAGTTTCGCATGACTTTTGATGGAGATTTTTTGGGGGAAGCATGGATTATTGGGGTCAAAAACGAGGCTTATCAGCTGATTATAGGCCTGATTATAAAAGGGAATTTGATAAAGACGCTCAAGAACATTTTCCTGAACGGGCTAAACGAAGTCGTTTTTCAGGAAAGGTCCGATTAGTGGTGGCTTGTGATCCTTGGTCGCTCGTGTTTACCCTCGCAGGCATCAATCTATCCACCAGCGGTGCCCTAGCTTTTTTGAGTTATTCCCATACTCACTCTGTCGGCATGACCCCTCACGATGTTGAGGCCCTTCTAACCAAGGGAGATTCGTTTCATTTGCAAATTGAGGAGCGTGGTGACGCCGAATCCATTCCCTACGTGAAAGCGGTTATTCAAAGAAAAACGTTAGTACGCGAAGGAATCGAGGTTGCTTTTTCGTTTGAAAACCAAAATGATCCGGATGTATTTAGTTTGGTGAGTGATATTGATCGATCCTACCACGAGGCTGCTGGGATATTCTTGTGAAGAGTGAACGCATAAAGAAGGAGAGAAGAGTTGCTCTCGCCAGTCTTGAGAGCTTGAGAAAAATCTTTCTTATTCCCGAGAGTGAGTCATCCACGCTAGGACGCATCGAGCAGGAAATTTCCAAAAACCTCATGGGATTTCTCAAAAACCATATCGTCGCTGGCGATATGGATCCCGTACATCTTGAGAAAGATTTTTGCGATACCCTTATTCCTGAAGAACCGATGTTTGTCTCTGAACAGGCGAACTTTTTATTAGAAAAAGTCGTTTCTCAGTCGGTTCACACCTCTTCTCCAAGTTTCGTTGGTCATATGACTTCAGCGTTACCATATTTTATGCTCCCGCTTGCAAAAATTATGATCGCGCTCAATCAAAACCTTGTTAAGATCGAAACCTCGAAAGCCTTTACACCTCTTGAACGTCAAGTTCTTGGTATGCTTCATCGCTTGGTGTATTGCAGAGATGAACAGTTTTACAAGACATGGCTTCATAATTACGATCATGCAATAGCTTGTTTTTCCTCGGGGGGAACTCTTGCAAATATTACCGCACTTTGGACCGCGAGGAACTTGATGTTTGGGCCTGCCGAAGGCTTTAATGGTTTGGCTTCCGAAGGTCTTGCACGTGCTCTTCATTACTACAAATTAAACGGTCTTGCCATCTTGGTGTCCAAGCGAGGTCATTATTCCCTCACAAAAGCAGCTGATCTTTTAGGTATCGGACGAGCGTTTGTCATTGGCATTGATACGACCCAAGACCATAAAATTGATCCTAAAAAGTTAACTCAAGAAATCGACCGCTTAAAAAGCGAAAACATTGGCATCTTAGCTATTGTAGGCATTGCAGGTACGACCGAGACGGGTTCTGTCGATCCACTTGAACATCTTGCGGACATTGCGGAAGAGCATAAGTGCCATTATCACGTCGATGCGGCATGGGGTGGACCAACTCTTTTCTCTTCTCGTTATAAACATCTTTTAAAGGGAATTGAACGAGCTGATTCGGTTACGATCGATTGCCATAAACAGCTTTATGTTCCCATGGGCGCTGCCGTAACACTCTTTAAAAATCCTGCATCACTCTCATCGATCGAGCAGCACGCACAGTATGTGATTCGTAAAGGGTCAAGAGACCTTGGTCAGCACACGATTGAAGGTTCGCGCGCTGGGATGGCCATGCTGGTGCATTCCAGTCTTCGGATTATTGGTAAGAAGGGATTTGAGCTTCTTATTGACCTTGGCATTGGGAAAGCAAGACAATTTGCGAAAATGATTCAAGCCGCGGATGACTTTGAACTCATTTCCGAACCAGAGCTTAATCTCCTGACCTATAGGTACGTACCAAAGTTTGTTAAGGAACTTCTTGAAGATAAGATTTCGGTATTAGAACCGCAGAAGCTCACCGCAATAAACGACGTTCTAAGCGATCTCGTCGTCACAATTCAGCGCATTCAAAGATCCCGAGGAAAGACGTTTATCTCCAGAACACGTTTTGCCGTTCACAAATATAACAACCAGGAAATTTCGGTCTTTCGCGCCGTCACCGCAAATCCCCTAACAACACGCAATATTTTAAACGACATTCTGATTGAGCAGCGTCAAATTGGACAAATGCTTCTGGAAAAAGAGGGCTATTTCGGGGCTATTTCGGGAGCTATTTCAAGTTAGAACGATAGGTACGGCTGTGTTGGCGAAAAGAATTTCCCAAGTTTACGTTGCAACGTCTCCATGTCGATTGGTTTGCTCAAATGGTCGTCAAAACCACACGACAAGCAGTGCGCGATATCTTCTTTCAGCGTTGAAGCAGTCAAAGCCAAAACAGGCTTCTTGTAGCCTTTTTTTCGTAGCTCCGCCAGCGCTTGGTAACCATTCATCACCGGCATTTGAAGGTCCATAAGAACCAAGTCAAAATCCCTTTCGGATAAAGTGTCCAAGGCGACTTTTCCGTTTTCGGCCACTTGTACCTGGGCGCCGAATAACTCAAGCAACTTTTTGAAAAGCCGTTGATTATCCTCACTATCTTCTGCAAGCAATATGGTGGCACCACTGAGGAGTTCCTTGTTTAGGTTGGCCCAACCAAATGAGACAGAAGGTCGCGGCTCCGTTGATAAGTCCCGAATTAATATTTTATGGGTCCGTCCAGGGTCAACGGTTATTGTGAACGTGCTGCCTGCCCCGGGTATGCTTTCAGTCATAGTGACATCACCCCCAAGAGAACGAGCCAATTTGCGTGACAAAGCCAGACCCAAACCTGTACCTCCAAACTTTCGAACTACTGACGAGTCTTCCTGTGTAAAAGGCTCAAAAATCTTCCCTTGCACGTTACGGCTGATCCCTATGCCTGTGTCTTTCACAATAAACGCCATCTTGGAATCCCGATTTTGCCTAATTGTCACGTCAACTGAACCTTGGTTCGTAAATTTGATAGCATTACCAACGACATTGACCAAAACTTGCCTTAATCTCAAGGCATCGGTTGTTATGAAACAAGGGACGGCACCTTCGATGGCAACTGTCAACTTGATGCCCTTCTCACTTGCTTTGAGACTCAGGATAGATGTGAGGTCTGTTGTTAAATCTGTCAACAATACCTCCCTACACTCAATATCAACTTTTCCAGCCTCGACCTTCGATAGATCCAAGATGTTACCGATGATATTCGACAGTAGTTCGCCGTTCCGCTTAACCGCGGCTGCGAAAACTGCCCTATCGGGGGAGGATAGCGTGTTGTCCGCCGCCAATAACTCTGAGAAACCGAGAACGACGCCTAGCGGTGTCCTGATCTCGTGGCATATATTAGCGAGAAAAAGGCTCTTCGCCCGACTGGCCTCTTCCGCCATAGTCTTCGCGAGAGCCAGTTCCTCTTCCAGACGCTTCTGGTTCGAGATGTCACTCATCACGACCTTGAACAAGGGGTGGGTGTACTCGCCTTCGGCGATCGAATTCAGGTGGACATCCAGACGCGCCCAGAATGAGGCATTCCCGTTACGTAACATGCGCAACTCGAAACCTTGGGGTTCCCCTGTTTCGAGGAGATGTTTGCGATGTCGATAGAAGATATCTTGATCACCAGACAGAATAAATCGAGTGAGCGGCTGCTTCAAGAGTACGCTCCTGACCAGCCCTATCGAGGCGACAGCGGTCAAGTTTGCTTCAAGGATCATCCCGTGCTCGTTGAGGGTGAAATAGCACATCGGAGCGAGATCGAATAGTTCGAAATACTTTGAGTTGGAGGTTTCCAGCTCTGCCGCTGTCCGACGTAGCTCATCGTTCTGCATCTCCAGCTCGATTTGATGCACGCGCAGCTCGTGGAGGGTCTGCCGAACATTTTCGGGCGACAGGACCTCCTGGTTTTCCGGCATCCGGGCGTCATCTTTCTGAGCGACCCCTTCGGCGAGTTGGCGCAATTCGGCCGCTTTTTCGGGTGGGATATCTTTGCTGGTCATTGTGGTCCTCGATCATTTCCCGGCGGCGTTTCTTCTGATCTTTGCCCCTTCCGGGCTTGAGGCTGATGGCCGGTGATGTCCATGGTGAAGCCGACCACCCGGACAACTTTCCCGTTTTCCAATACGGGCTCGGCGAGTATGCGAATCCACAACTCCCGTCCCTTCGCGGTGGTGAAACGGAGTTTTATTAAATCGTATGGCTGTCCTTTCTCCGTACACCGCTGGAAGGCGGCCGTGATCACCGGTCGATCCGCCGGCAGGTAATATTCCAAACTGCTGGGTGCGGGGCCGCCGAGATCCGGCTTTCCGGACACGTGTTGACGCGGTTCTAAATCATGGAGGCGATACATCTCATCCGTCCAGAACATGTTTTGCTTTTTGACGTCCCACTCCCAACTGCCAACGCAGGTCAGTTGCTGCGTGGTGCGGAGCAGTGCTTCACTTCGTTTCAGCGACTCTTCCTTCCGTTTTATCTCCGATGTGATGGCAAAAAAGGTGATGACTGCGCCCTCGATCACGTTGTCGAGCGTGCGGTATGGCCTGATGCGCATCGTGTACCAACTGCCGTCCGTTGTCTGCACGTCCACCTCTTTGGAAGTCAGTGTGTTCACTACGTCCTGCACGTCCTCCACTAGGTTGTTGTAGTTGATCAGGTTAGAAACGATGTGGCTCACGGGCCGTCCCACGTCGCTCGGGATCAGGTTGATGATCTGGGTGGCGGTGGGGGTGAATCGCAGGATGCGCAGTTGATTGTCCACGAAGACAGTGCCGATGCCGGTGCCGGCCAGCAAGTTGTTCATGTCGTTGTTGGCCCGCGACAGATCGGCCACCTTGCTTTGCAGCTCGGCGTTGACCGTGGCCAGCTCCTCGTTGACCGACTGCAACTCTTCCTTGGAGGTCTCCAGTTCCTCGTTGGTGGACTGCAATTCCTCGTTGACCGACTGCATCTCCTCGTTCGAAGATTTGAGCTCTTCGTTGGAGGTCTCCAGTTCCTCGTTGGTGGACTGGAGGTATTCTTCCTTGGCTCGGAGTTCCTGCTTCAACGCCGCGATGCGCCCGTCGGCGTCCAAATTGCGGCCGTCCGCTTCTGCGATGGCATTCTGGTCGGCGTTCTGATCCTGTTTGGGCTCGAAGGGCAACGCATCCTCCAGGATGACCAGGTACAAAGGTGTCTCGGGCGTCTCGGCAAAGCCTCCCTTCAGCGGGCGGATGGTCAGGTTGATCGTGGTGAAATCCCCGTTGGTTTTGACACGCAGGCCCGGGTGACGCACGATCTCTTTTGTCACTTCGGCTTTGTGCAGGGCCGTGGTCAATTCGTTCCGCAGCCCTTCGCGGGCCATCTTCAAGATGTTGTTGACTGTAGCCTCGCCCTGGGTCAGTTCCAGGTACATTCCGGTGCGGCCGTGGAGATAGACGATGTCGCCATGGCTGTTGACGAGCGCGCCGGCCGGGGCAATCTGTTGAAGCAGATACCGTTCGGTCAGCTCTCGCAGCGGCAGTTTCTTGGGGAATGTCTTCGTTGCGCCGGTCCCTGCGACACTATCCTCCTGCACCGTCATGGGCGGGAGAAATCGAGCGAGGGACACACGCTGCATGGCGTGAAAATCTTCTTTGCGCTGAAACAGCTTCGATTTGCGGTCCAGCCCGGCAAAAAGATCGTTAAACTCGCCCACGGACTCCGAGTTGCCCAGGAAGAGAAAACCGCCCGGGTTTAGCGCGTAGTGGAACAGGGGCATGAGCTTCTTCTGCAAGTCGCCGCCCATATAGATCAGGAGGTTGCGGCAGCTGATCAGGTCGAGCTTGGAGAATGGCGGATCTTTGATGACGTTCTGCTCGGAAAAGATCAGCATTTCGCGAATGCCTTTGTGGATACGGTAAGCGCTGCCGCCGGGCTCGGGCGTAAAAAAGCGCGCCAGCCGTTCGGGTGAGATATCGGAGGCAATGCTG
>CAILAO010000783.1 GCA_903832105.1 uncultured Pseudomonadota bacterium
ATTAGAAAGTCAACGCATAACGGACGACCTTTAGAAAATTCTGCATTTTTAGAGTTTGCAGAACAGCTGTCGAGAAAAAAAACTCCAATTTTTCAAAAGAGGTTCAAAATAGCTGCAAAGTTAATAAGCTCGAGGTCCGGGATTAGTGAGGCGTCCCCTTTTTTTGAAGATTAGAAAGGACCAGGTAAAAAACTCTGTTGCGTTCATGTGACTTATGCTACCGTCGAATTAGTCAGGTCCGCCCTCAATGAAGGGCCAACTAAGATTATTATTGCTTAACCGGAGGTCTTCACTTTGCCGACTTATTCTGATACCGAAGAAAAATCCCTCTCGAATGCGGAGCATAGCGATTGCCACTATTTCTTCCGAATGAAAGTTGGGACTGGTAACAGCGCGCTCTACTTCGCTCTGATGCTAGGCATCGGGAAGAGCCTGGAAGAATATCCTCATAATGCAAGACAAAAGGCGGATTTAGAAACGGAGGTCACGAATAAACGGAAGGACGGGGCGTTGAAGGATAGTCGATTTTTCCTTTATACAGGATGGGACTCAGACACCTGGATCCCTACGCTTCAAAAGGATGGCACGTTCAGAAATGTGCAAACAAACAATCAAGCAAGTAACCCGGATTTAGCTCAAGTCTACTCCGCTATACCAGAAAAGCAACCGCCCGACGATCTCTATTGGATTGCTTTTGCTGTCAGTGCTCAAGGAGCAGAGATGACGCGAATCCTAGTCTATGGCGCAACTCATCTTTTCATTTTTAAACCCATAAAGGAGAGTTGGTATCAGCCAAAGACAGTCTATGAGAAAGCTATTTTCCCAACGGCACCAAATACGCTACTCGATCACGATTTGAAGCGTCTTTTTCCAGGTCCGAAATCAAAGGATTTATGGAGGCACTTTTTGGAGGCAGCGGCATTGGAGGTGGAGCTCTGCCATTCCATTCGTCGAACCGAACTACCTCCGGCAATCGACTCACTGTCCGTCTTCCAATGGCTCAATCAGGGAACCTTTCGCCCAATCTTCTCTTGTGGTGCAGGACGCGACCCGCAAATGCCGTCTGATATCAAACAGAAGATTCCCCGCGTCGTGATCAAACGTGACAAAACTCCGATCCGGATTTCCATGACCGATGAAAAAAAGGAATATAAATACGCTGTTCTGGTCCGAGAGTATTTTGATGGCTTGCTTTTAGGGAGCCAATCCCAGGCGAAATCTTATGTGAATTATGTCTATCTTCTTTTGAGCCCAGCCCAACTCGAGGCGGCGGCAGCATTATTAAGTATGGATTTGGGGTTTATGCCAGACTTCTACGATGCCGGAAGCCAAGATTACATTGACATTCGCGCTCGTTGTCTGCGAGGAGCAGACCCAAATAGAGACTTCAAGAAGAAAGTGGAGGATATCTTAAAAGGCCAGATGTCTAACTGGGATTGGCCGAGTGATGTTTTGCAATTTCAATGCAAAAACTACGAACAATCCGATGATACAGCAGACGAATCAGTGATTCTTTTTGAACCGTTATCCCACGAAACATCGCCTAGCCCAGGACCAGATTCAAAAACTTGCGGTCAACTCCGACTGAATTTGAAAACGTTATACGAGATTCAGAAAGAGTCCGCTGGAAATTTTCACCTCAAGAGCTGGCTCGAATTGCAGGAAGCACAACTTTCTTGTTCTGCCTTTGGTTGCTCAAAATCTTAAAGACACCGCAGTACAATGGTTCCGAGTAGTCGGACCAAAAACATCGATTTTGTCATTATCTGCATGACGATTCGGAGGGGCTTGATAGCGGCAATTTCAATTAGTTTGCATTCGCTGGATACCGCGATATTTTTTGGTTATGTGACAATTTTTGTCCATGGTGATCGTTAATATCCGGGGATGTCACTATTAACCGAGGTTATAGAAAAGGGACGTCTCACTGATCCCAATTGCCCATGGATGACATGATCTTTTTTTTGTATTCGTTATTTTTTATGGATGGTTTTATGGTTCGATTGGCA
>CAILAO010000784.1 GCA_903832105.1 uncultured Pseudomonadota bacterium
CGTACTAATTTGTCTGTATTTTTATCCATTTATGTTCCGATTTAAGAGTCACCCTCATTGGTGATGCCTCATCATAACATATGATAAGGGGTAAAGGTTAAAAATGGAACGTAAAAGCTATTTTATCTAATATAAACTGCGAGATGCAAAGAAAAAATAGTTCAAGAAAGAAAAGTTACCCTACTACTTTTCGGAGCAAAAAAAGAAAAATTTGTCTCATGTTTTACTTCCTATGATTGGTCGAGATCGTATTGTTCTGTCAATTTTAAAAGACTGACTTGCGTACTCGATGTATGATTTTTCGTAGTTCTAAGTTAAATTTTGGATCCCGAACTATATATGAAAACAGCATTTTTTAATTTAAGACTCGTAACATCCAACGGCGTCCCTACGTCTGGCGTGATCATTGAAGAGCGCGGGAAGCTTGTTTCCGTGAGCTATCAATCGGAAAAGCTCCGAGGCCTTATTGATACCTGCGACCAGAAAATCGATCTAGGGGGACACCTTGTTCTTCCGGGAGTCATCGATGGGCACGTTCACTTTGATGATCCAGGTTTCACCCAACGGGAGGATTTTGCTCATGGAACCCGCGCAGCGGCTGCAGGGGGCGTCACTTGCGTGGTCGATATGCCATGCACATCGATTCCCCCAGTTACATCAAAAAAGAATCTTGAGCAAAAACTCAACGCCATTTCGCCCAAGGCCCACGTGGACTTTATGCTTTGGGGTGGCGTATCCGGTGATCTCATAAAAGCTACTGACTGGCAGCAGTCTCTCCAAGATCTTGCAAAAGCTGGAATTGCAGCTATTAAAGTATATTTAACTTCCGGTATGGACACGTTTAAAGACCTCACGCGAGATGAAATCGAAACCGTTGTCCGCGAGGCAAAGACCTTAGGAATCCCTGTAGGGGTTCACGCGGAAGAAAAAGTTATTGTCGAGCAGTTAACAAAAGATCTTCAGTCTAAAGGCCGAAACTCCCTCATGGATTACGCCAAATCTCGCCCGGCAAGGGCCGAAGTCGAAGCCATTCGCTTCTTAGTTGATCTCTGCCGCAAAACGGGGGGACATATTCATATAGTACACCTTGGCTCTGGGGAGGGACTTGATCTGATCGCTCGTGCTCGCGAAGACGGTCTTCTTATTTCTTGCGAAACATGCCCACACTTTCTCGCTTTTACTGAGAATGATCTAAAAAATCTTGGCTCGATTCTTAAGACAGCTCCCGTCATCAAAAAAGCAAAGGATCGAGAAAGGCTATGGCATGGACTCTCACAACGTGAAATTTCTTTTGTAGCCACCGATCACGCCGCGGGGAAATGGCCAGAAGAAAAATCAACTGGATCTGCATGGACAGACTATGGCGGCATTCCCGGAACGGAGCTACTTCTTTCGTATCTCTATTCTGAGGGAGTCAAAAAAGGCCGTATCACTTTACCACGCATGATTGAACTTTTATCATCCGGGCCGGCTCAGTTTTTTGGAGTCAATGCTCGAAAAGGATCCCTTGCTCCTGGATACGACGCAGACTTTACTATTTTTGATGACGCGGCAACTTGGACGGTAGCAAGTGAACATTTACACAATCTCAATCGTTACACACCGTTCGAAGGCTGCACCATGACTGGACGTGTCATGGCGACCTACGTCCGAGGACAGCAAGTCTTTGAGAGACTGCCGGACGGAAAAGAATTTTTTGGAAAACCTGGAATCGGGACCTTTATAAGAAGACTGTCGTAAAAAACTTATATTCCCTCAAAGCAAGATGCCTTCCTGCGCGGCAAGACTGGGATCCACTCCGATCATGGTCGCTTACCAATTGGTGTCCACCTCGTTAGAATAAATGACAGATAGTCTGTAAGGACGATTTGGAATTCCTCCGGTAGCTCCAATGCTGCCACCATCCACGTATTGAAACGTCATTGGGATAGTTTCACCTGAATTTCCCTTGTAAAAAATTTGGGCAAATAAAATCTTTGTATGCAAATTTGATATACCGTGGCTCAATGTGACGTTTCCACTTCCATCTAAAGTCCCTGTATAACGTTTTACAGCAAAATTGATTCCCCCCTCTGTTCGCACTTGTCCAGCGACGTCAAGTTTGGCGTTAGCATTTGGACTCGTCGTGCCAATTCCGACATTAGCTCCGTATGGTTGTAGCGACAGATTGTTATTGCACGTCATGTTCTGGCAGCTACCTTGCACCATACCAGCACTTCCTGCAAATCCAAGAAAAGTTCCCATAGAAGTGCTACCCGTATAGAACAGCCTTCCGATGGTATCGTTGTAAGAGTTAACCAACCCACCGTTTGAACCCTGCGTCCGAAACACTCCGGACACATCCAGCGTATAAACAGGGTTCGTCATCCCAATCCCAACATTGCCGCCGTCTTGGCCTATGATTGTAGTTGCTGGTGAACTGTACCCACCACTTATGGTCATGCGACGAGCATATCCTGTACTACTGAAGGTTTCGATGCCAAAAACGGTGCCAGATTGGCTAGCAGTAAGTCGAGCATCGCTGGTACCATTTAAGTAAGTAATTGCTCCATTTGCGCTCGAAGAAAGAATTGATCCATCGCCAAATCGAGCAGATCCATTCACGTCGAGTGTATAACCTGGATTTGCCGTTCCGATACCTACGTTGCCACTGTTTTTTATATACATTGCCGTTATTTCACCTGTATCAATCTTTTTTACATTGAAATACAAACCACCTCCATCAATTGTTGCTCCCGGCTCAAGTTTGTGTCCTATCTTGGCCAACTCGGATACTTCACCGCTAACTGCATTGCCAAATACCAAGGCAGCTCCTCTGCCAGCAACCCAACTATTATTTATTAACCGCAATGATTTAGCCTCACCGGCGACGCTATCCCAAATTTCTAATTTAGTTCCCGGATTCGTTGTCCCGATGCCGACATTGCCATTGAAAAAAGCATTTCCCTGTTTAGTTACCCAAAATTGATCAGTCGTCCCACTGCTTCTGCCACGCAAAAATGTGGCAACTCCGCCAAAATTTTTGCTTAAAATACTAAGTTCCAAATCACGTGTACCGTCATCAGCGGCAAACAACGCTGTAACTGATGTTGTTTCCCCACCCCAGTTATCCAGAACACCCAGTCGCTTTACAACCGGAACACCGTATCCAATATTAGGCATTGTGGAAAGACCGCCAGGCGAAGTTGTCCCGATGCCGACATTACCGGAATCATCAATCAAGACACCCGAATTTTGTATAATTTTTCCAGTGGTACCATCAAACCTAGCAATGGCATTGTC
>CAILAO010000785.1 GCA_903832105.1 uncultured Pseudomonadota bacterium
CATGATGACCTACGAAAATTTCATCAGTTTCTTCAGAATCATTACTGATATCGATAAAAAGAAACCTACCCGACCGCGCCTCCCCCCGTTACTCAATTCTGTTGCTTCTCGCAGGCCAAGAATTGGATGTACGGAGCATTGGTTCCTGCAACCGCGCCTGAGCTATTTACGGTAATCGCTGGGGCGATTGATGAAGTAGTTCCTTCGATTTGAGAGCCCCGCCATGAATTGTTATCAGAAACCGATCCACCCGCTAGTAAAGGTGGCTCACCAGAATACCTAGGCACACCAAAAGTGTGGGAGTGTGCCGTTTGGAATGCCTGGTGGTCATGTTGTCCTACTAGTCGATCTTCCGTTGGTGAAGTAAATGCAGTCCCGACAGTTGTTCCATTTGTTCCAGATGTAAGCTTTGCGACGACATACCGACCTCCCATGGAGGCTGTTTTGTCCGCCCATCCTGTCGGACACGAAGTGAGATTGAAAAAAGCGATGGTTCCAGTCGGAATCGAAGAACTAGTGCCTGCAAGTTGAACCCACGTCGTTCCGTCATAGACAAATTTTGCGTGAACAGTTGTATCCCAAACTTCCAAGCCCTCAGGGGGAGAAGTTATGGCGGTTCTTTGCGCGGTAGTCATACGAGTTGGAAGCACGCCTTTTGTGGTCGAATCAATTTGTAGCGCAGCAGCAGCATTTGGACTAGCCGTTCCAACACCAAGGCTTCCACGAAGTAGAGTCTCTGTGACACTTGCGTTTCCTATGACAACCTGATTGGATTTTGTTGCTTGGGCGCCGTTGCCAATTGCTGTGACGTTTGTGAGGCCGTCAGCGGTGGCTGTTGCCCAATACCCTAAAAAAGTACTATAACTGAGCGTTCGCAGTCCCATGCCATTGTATCCGGCCCGGTCACCAACGGCTGTATTATAACTGCCTGTTGTATTGTCAAGTAGTGCGGATGCTCCCGCGGCGGTATTATAACTGCCTTCTGAATTGTAATATTGTGCTCCACTCCCAACGGTCGTATTTTCAGTGCCTGTCGTGTTGTAAAATAATGCTCTATACCCGTTTGCCGTATTGCTATCACCTGTTGTGTTCGCTGATAGAGAACCTGCTCCATGTCCTGAATTGTAGCTTCCTGTATTATTTTGAGATAATGAAGTTTGACCTGTCGCTGTATTGTTTGATCCGCTGGTGTTTTGTGCAAGTGCGGTAGATCCGGTTGCTGTGTTATAGGAACCAGTGTTGTTTTGCAGTGCTGTGGTACCAACGCCTATGCTGGCGGTGGCGCTAGATGCTCGTACTTCCAGAGCCGTAACTCCTCCGCTGTCCTTAATATTTAGCGCCGAAGCGCCTGCCGACGGAGCTTTTGCCGTAATGGCTCCCGCGACGTGCAGCAGGGTTGAGGGGGTGTCTATTCCAACCCCCATATTTCCCGCATCGGTAATAACTACAGTGGAGTTTTGAACGATTTTTCCCGTTGCTCCATCAAACCTCGCCACCGCATTATCTGTTGCAGTAGCCGGTCCTGAAACCATAGCACTATGGCTGTGCGTCGTGTCTGCCTTGGTAGCAAGACCGTCATTCATTGCTTTTTGCGTTGTTGCAAGTGTCGATGAAGTTCCAGAAATATCCGTAAGCTGAACGACACCTTTTTGCGACGTCGATGCGTCTTGAATCGATAACGACACTCCGCTGCCAATGATCGCGCCTGTGCCACCAGAAACTTGGAGAGGAGTTGACGTTGATGAAATATTGCCTTTAATAAGCGTAGACTCATAACTGCCGGCAGGCTGTTTAGCGTTGAACGTAACCCAATCTTCCTTTGAAAGGTAACCGTTACTCAGGCTGGTAGCTGGCGCCATACTGATGCGTGGCGCTGGTGAGGATTCTGTCACGGATAGCGGCAAATCAGCAGCAACGCCTGTTACGGTGCCGCCGTTGTTTCCGGAGATGGCGCCGGGAGTCCATGCTCCACTTTGCCATTTGAGAAATTGTCCATCACTAGGCACGGCACTCGAAACAGATCGGCCTTTGATCTTATCGACACTTGCACTCGTTACAGATCCCGACAGGTCACCACCAAGTTGCGGCAAACGATTGTCGGAGATCGTTTCGGAGGAAGAGTTGATTGAGGTAACAAGTTGCGCGCCCGCAGCGGCGGAGTTTTTAAGCGTGATTTTGCCGTCAGTGTCGTAACCTATCGTGGTATCGTCCACCGGAACGCGAAGAGCGTATGGCACTGCGGAAAATTTTTGCCTTGGATAAACATTTGACAAGCCATTTTTTGTGGCGGTGATCTCGATATAGGCGAGATCTGTGCCGCCTACTGGAAACAAAAGATCTATGTCAGATGAAGAAAGAGCTAGATCAATCTGAAACACGCCTTCGTTAAGCTGCGTATCGGTATAACTCAGCGGCGTCGTGGCAAGGGGGCTACCGCCAGTCGCGGCGGTGAAGAATGACACCGAAATGTTTACGGGACCTTCAACGGGTGCGCCAGCGTCATTTGTGATTCGTCCGCTGTAGGATAATTCAAATGGCGAACTGTTGGCAGTAAAAGACCATAAAAAAATCATTACAGTTGCTAGCGTCGTGAATATTTTTAAATTCGCGATACGCATATTTTTTCCCTCCGAAAAAACACACACACTTGTAGACGCAGAAAGCTCTAACGAAAGAGCCAAGGCGATTTGGGTTTCAATTTTTTCAACCACCTCGCAAATAAGTAAAAAAATCGAAGGAATCTTTCCTACCCTCTACTCTTTAGCATCGGATCATCTTCCAGAAATCTTTAACTATTTTTGCTGAGACCGCGCGAAACGGCCTGACATTATGGATGATTTTATGATAAAACGTGATTTTGAGTTATGACGATGTACGATCGCTACAAAGCGGGCAAAGCTTTCTAGAAATATTTTTGATTTTAGGTGGTTAACAGCGATAGCAATGATGCTTAAAAGGCAATCTTAAAGATTCAGTTAGAGTTTGGATGGATTATCTGTACAGTTTGAGGTTCTAAGGTTTAATCCAGCCCCTCTCGACTGCAGTTTCTATCATTGAAAGAAGCATTGGCTGGATTGCAGGAATATATTCCATCGTTTTAGACATTCTTTCTAAGACTTGCTTTCTATTGACTCCATGATCTTTCCAGGATTTACCGCCTGAGTGAAAATTGAGTAAGAAGGGATTTAGTCGATCAATCGCGTTTGCATAGTGTGACTCCGGCGTTTTTTCTTCTTCAAACTCGTCCCATAAAGCGCCGATATCTCTTCGTTGGTCATCAGGTAGAAGTCCGAAAATCCTTTTTGCCGCTTCACTTTCACGCTTAGCCTTGTCAACGTGTGCTGCGATGTCATAACAATAGGTGTCGCCCGCATCAATTTCAACTAAATCGTGAACCAAGATCATTTTAATAACGCGATCAACATTAATTGCAGGATCACGACGATGCTCGGATAAAACTAGAGCCATCAAAGCTGCATGCCAAGAATGCTCAGCTGTATTCTCTCTTCTAGACTGGTCGCAGAGAAGGTTTCGACGAATGACTTTTTTCAATTTATCGATTTCAACGATGAAATCTAGCTGGTTATTAAGTCGCTCAATGCACATATTTCACCTATAAATATCAAACTTGGATCAGAGTTTGGACAGGTTTAGCTCACTTTTTAACCGTCTTCAAGTCGACTTGGCGAAATATTGTCCAAAGAGTAGCTTAAGACGTTCCTTTGTCTCGTTTGGAATGAGTTCGGGCTTGGTCATGATGCTATTACGCGCTGCGCTAAAACAGGAACAAGAAGCATTTTCGGGAAGAGTTTTCGCAAGTTCACGAACAACCGCATTCGCATTGGTTGCGTTTTTGGTGAGGACAGCAATGACAGCTTCAACCGTCACATCCTCTTCTGTTGTGTGCCAGCAATCATAATCTGTTGCTAAGGCTAGCAACGCATAACAAAGCTCAGCCTCGCGCGCAAGTTTTGCTTCAGGAAGAGCTGTCATGCCGATCACTGCAGGTTTCAATGTATCTCTATAAAAATGCGATTCCGCCCTTGTTGAAAACTGAGGGCCTTCCATACAGACGTAGGTTCCACCAAAATGGATCTTGGACTGTCCAAGTGCATTTATGGAATCTAGCACAGTCTTTCGGAAGTCATTGCAAAACGGGTCAGCGAAAGCTACGTGGCCTACAATGCCGCCAGAGAAAAAGGTTGATGGCCTAATGCCCTTGGTGCGATCGAAGATCTGATCGGGAAGAACAAAATCTCCCGGTTTGATTTCTTCCTTCATAATCCCCACGGCGCTTAACGACAGAAGATGCGTTACACCAAACATCTTTAGCGCATAAATATTGGCACGATAATTAACCTCTGAAGGTGAAAAACGGTGCCCACGGCCATGACGCGGAAGAAAGAAAACCTTGCGCCCATCAATTCTTGCTTCAAGAATAGCATCCGAGGGGTTGCCAAACGGAGTTTGAACAGTATGTTCAGAAACAATCTCGACACCCGCCACATGGTATATTCCCGAACCGCCGATGACTCCTAGTTGTACAGGCTTTTGAGACATGCTTCTATTCCTATCAATTATTCTTTACGACCAAACTTATTAAGCAAGTCTTCCATTGTATAGTGTTTATCTGGCTTTCTATCCTGCTTGTTTGAACGCTGCTGGTGATGGCTCCGCGATTGATCATGATTTTGATCCTTGAAACTCTGATCACGATGGCCACGATCATCACGGTCCCTCGAATCCCTCGGACTTCTCATGTCCCTGGAGTCCCTATGATCCCTATGGTCTCGATTATCCCTAGAGTCCCTTGAATCTCGCGGACCTCTTCCATCTCTCGAATCTCGATGATCTCTTGAATCAGGACCGCGATCTCGATTTCGGTCCGGGCGTCCCCCTTCGAAACGCTGCTGCCTCTCACTTCCCCTTTCATGACTTCTCTCCGTATTTCTTGGGGAATAACTTGGCTGTCCAGGAGTTCTGATCGGCGCATCGAGTCTTCGACTCAAACTTATTCTCTGGCGTCTCAGATCAACATCGATAATTTTAACGTCAATCACGTCTCCCACAGAAATGACAGACGTCGGATCTTTCACAAAATCTTCGGAAAGTTCACTCGTGTGAATCAGACCATCCTGGTGGACACCAATGTCAACGAAGGCACCAAAATTGGTCACATTGGTGACCGTTCCTTTGAGGATCATTCCAAGTTGAAGGTCCGTGAGCTCGCTGACTTGATCGGAAAAAAGAAGCCTCGTGCCGTCTTCCCGCGGATCTCTTCCTGGTTTTATCATTTCATTTGATATGTCCAGAAGGGTTGGAAGGCCGATCGTTGCGGTTACATATCGTTCCCATGGAATGGCCTCAAGAAGCGGTTTGTTTCCAATAATCTCATTAAGAGGCTTTTGCAGGTCTGCAGCAATCTTGCCGACAATTTCATATCTCTCGGGATGAACAGCAGAGTTATCGAGCGGATTCTCTGATTCGGGGACTCGTAGGAACCCCGCGGCTTGCTCGTATGTTTTTGGTCCGAATCCAGGAATCTCCATTAGCTGCTGTCTGGTACGGAAAATTCCGTGTTTGTCACGATATTCGACAACATGCTTTGCGAGTGACGCGCCAATACCCGAAACATAACCAAGGAGTTTATAAGAAGACGTATTGAGATTGACGCCAACTTTATTCACACAGCTTTCAACGACCTCTTCAAGACTTGATTTCAACTTATTGACATTAACATCATGCTGATATTGACCAACACCAATAGACCTTGGGTCAATTTTAACAAGTTCTGCGAGTGGATCTTGTAGACGTCGCGCGATACTAACTGCACTGCGAATAGTCGCATCAAGATCAGGGAATTCTTCGCGTGCAATTTCGTCCGTGGAATAGACGCTCGCCCCGGCCTCGTTTACCACGGCGCGTTTTACATGATCCAGCTTTTCAGCGCGCAAGACTCCTGTAATCAGACGATCGATTTCGCGACTACCGGTGCCGTTGCCAATGGCGACGCACTGAGCATTGTGCGTTCGAATCAATTCGGCCACTTTTGCTTTAGCTTCGATCGTTTTTGGCGAATCTTCCCTATTATAATCTGGATAAATAGTCTCATGCGCCAGAAGTTTTCCTGTTTCCGAGACAATCGCGATCTTTGATCCGGTCCGAAGGCCTGGATCAACACCCATGACGATGTTTTTTGGCAACGGAGGGAGAAGGAGTTTGTTTTTGAGGTTCGTTGAAAATACACGTATAGCTTCCTCTTCAGCCCGCGTCTTAAGATGCATTCTGATTTCGGTTTCGATGCTAGGGCTAATCAGACGTCGATAGCTATCAATCACAACCTTGGCAATCCAAGCTTTTGCCGGAGCAGTGGCGTGTTCCGTTCCCCTTGCTCCTATGACTAGATTAATCATTTCCGCTTCAATGCGATCCGTATCAACCTCAATGGTGACTTTTAGCGCTTTTTCCGCCTCCCCTCGCCTCACGGCCATGATGCGATGTGCTGCAGCGGCGTTAATCGGCTCTTTATAGTCCCAGTAATTTTCGTATTTCGCATAATCGACCGATTTTTTCATTTTCGGATCAACCATCTTGCGAGTTGTTGTTGGTTCCTGCTCTTCCAAATCGAGTTTATCCGGCCTCTTGGAAGCCAAGACTCCCGTCTCAAAACTGAGCCTTCGAATACATGCGCGATATTCAGCCGTTTCGGAAATTCTTTCAGCGAGGATGTCCGCAGCTCCTTCGAGAGCTTGCGCGGGATCTGCAATGCGGAGCCCTTCATGAATATCGCGATCTTTTGGAGTTACATATTTCAAGGCAAGCTGTTCAAGACTTTCTATCGTCGCTAGCTGGCTCATAATTTCATCAAGGAGCGGTTCCAAGCCGCGCTCTTTTGCAACTTGTGCCTTCGTACGGCGCTTCGGTTTGAATGGAAGATAAAGATCTTCAAGCTCTTGTTTTGTCGTGCAAGCGAGAAATTTAGCTCTCAGCTCAGGGAGTTTTGCGTGAAGACTAGGCTCTTTGGCACATAATTCCTCAACAACTTTAATATATTTTACTTTCGAAGCGTTCAGTTCAGTCAGATAACTATAACGATCTCTAAGCGCTCGAAGAACAACCTCGTCCATTCCCCCCGTCATTTCTTTACGGTATCGAGCGACAAATGGAATCGTACATTCGCCTTCGAATAATAGCTTTAAGGCATTAAAGGTCTGCGAGTCTTTTAGCTTAAGTTCAGCAGCGATCACTTTGGCTAATTGCATCATGTTATAAAACCATCTAATCTACTATAAATGTTGATTAACGCGCTCAATTTCTGAAAAGAAATAAGCAACTTCTTGACGAGCTGTTTCTGGGCTATCGGAACCATGAACGGTGTTTTCCCCGATTGAACGCGCAAATTCACGCCGAATAGATCCAGGCTGAGCCTTGGCGGGATCGGTCGCACCCATAATGTCACGGTTCCGACCGATCGCATTTTCTCCTTCTAGCACCGTCAAAATAACAGGGCCTGAAGTCATGAAATCTACAAGTTCCCTGAAAAACGGTCTGTTTTTGTGGACCGCATAGAAACCTTCCGCTTCTTTAGTTGAGAGCCACTTCATTTTCATGGCAGCAATATGCAGGCCTTCTTGTTCAAAGCGTCCTGTAATTTTTCCAATTAAATTTCTTTTAACTCCATCGGGTTTAATGATGGAAAGCGTTTGTTCAATCAAAGTCTAACCTCCGTTCCTTTGTCGCGGGTGCTCAAGATAAACGGTCAAAAGTATCCAAGAGCCGGGAGCCTGTAAAACTGTTTTCTTATCATAATCATAGGAGGTATGTAATATGAAAATGAGTATGAATGAGCTAGCCACTTTTTTTAAGGAAATGAAAGAAAATTTAAGATAGAGGAGACTAGGAAAAGAGGAGGGGGTCCGCTCTGTTTTGCAACGCTCCGTAAACAAAGGGTTATTTTGAAATGCCTACACCTTTCAAATCTGTTATCTTTGATCTTGACGGGACTCTCGTCGATTCGCTGCAAGATATTTCGATCCTCATGAATAAGGTACTAAATGACTTCGGATTCTCCTCGCATCCTGCGGAGTCTTATAAAACTTTTGTAGGGAACGGCACGGATATTCTCGTAGAGAGAGTCCTACCGAAAGAAGGTCAGCACTTAAAAGAGAGAATTTTACAAACCTATCTCCCCTTACTTGCTAAACATGGCTCTGATTTTTCGTCTCTTTATCCTGGCATTCCTGATTTACTCGACTGGCTAAGCGAACGAAAAATTCCTCTCGCTATTTTGAGTAATAAGCCGCAGTCATCTGTCAACCAAGTTGCTCAGAAAATGCTTGGGAAGTGGAAGTTTTCCATGGCGCTGGGTGACCGACCTGGCCTGGCAAGAAAGCCCAAACCGGATGGTGCGCTTTCAATCGCAAATTTACAAAATATTCCTCCGAGTGCATTCGTTTTTTTGGGGGATAGCAATGTCGATATGCTCACTTCACAAAACGCGGGGATGTTTTCCGTCGGTGTATCTTGGGGTTTTAGGACGCGGGAGGAGCTTTTGAAATCGGGCGCCGCTCTTGTTCTGGAAAAGCCAATGGATTTAATAAAAATATGGGAATAGCAATGAAAAAACTACTCTCGATTCAGTTGCCGCCCCCTCGCTTTTCCTTTCAAGAAAAGCTAGCTAATATCCCCTTAGCTGCAGGATTTATAGCGCAAGCCATCTCCGATGACGTAAAAAGGTCTTTCGACACCGAAATCCTACCTAATGACGTCACGGATATTTTCGCTGACTCCGGACTTGCGGAACACATCGTTCAGCGTAATCCGGACGTTCTGATGTTAACGCTTTACCTGTGGAATGCAAAACGAAGTCTCGCCCTCGCAAGTCGTGTGAAACAAATGTTACCTCATGTCCGAGTGATTGTTGGAGGACCAGAGGTCACCTTTGATCAAGAGTGGCTCCTAAAAAATTCGGTGATCGACGTTGGGGTCGTCGGTGAAGGAGAATCCAGAATTTCAGATATTTTGGAATCGTTATATCGTAGTAACTGCCAAAATCCAGCCCCTGGAACATTCGTTCGTAATGCTGAACACATCTTATGTAACAGGGATGAGCCTGCGTCTTACAACCTCACAAATTGCAAAGACCCTTATACCCTAGGTTTGATAACCCCAGAGTCTTGGGAAAAACTTTATGTCGAGACGGCCAGAGGATGCCGTTTCCGATGTCGCTATTGCTACTATCATAAGGCGTTTTCAGCGGTCAAAATCCATCCAAAAGCAGAGTACGAAGCAGCTCTATCTCACGCCTATAAACGGGATGCAGTCACCCAAGAAATCTACCTCATGGATCCAACCTTTAATGCCCTTCCTCATTTCAGAGAGGTCTTGTCTTTTCTTGTAAAACTTCGAAAGAAAAAAGACATCGCTCTTCACGCTGAACTTCGAGCGGATCTTCTTACTAAAGAGGATGTTCTTCTGCTTAAGAACGCTGGCTTGAAAAGTGCCGAGGTCGGCCTACAGAGCATTCATAAAGACGTTTTAAAGATAGCTGGCCGCTCCCATGATCTTGATAAAATCGAACGTGGCATACATTTGCTCAAAAGTTCTGGGATACAGGTTATTACCGGGGTCATCGCGGGACTCCCGGGTGATTCTCCCCAAGGTTTTTTAGAGACCCTCTCTTGGCTTAAAGAAAAGGAAACCTACGACGTCGTCCATCCTTTTGTCCTTTCTATCCTCCCTGGTACTGACTTTCGCTTTCAAGCAAAAAAGTTGAATATTGAGTTTGATCCGGAGCCGCCTTATTTCGTGAGATCGACACCAACGTTTTCTTGGAGTGATATCGAAACATCACTCCAGATTTTTGAAAACATGTTCTCACAATGTCTCAACGTGATTGAAATTCCCGCTTTAGAAAACATGAATGACGACAATGCTTCCTCAGTTTTTAAAGCAACACACCTTCAAAAGTGGGTTTGTAAATTAGACGAGAAGGAAGTTTTTGCGAGTGAACTTCCCTACGTTATTAAATGGGCAACAGATCCATTCATTATTGTATTCAGAAGTTCCGTACTTACAGAAGGCACCGAGGAAGCGATGTCCAAGATACTTAAGACTTTTCTGCAAGAAAACCCGTATTGCGTGCTTGACGTTGTTATTGAATTTCCAAAACCACCAAAAAAATCCTTTTTCCTTAAGATCGTCCAAGAATCCGCCATGATGCAGCATTATTTAAACCGTTTTTTTGAGCCGCTTTATGGGAAGGGACGTGTGTTAACTATCAATTTCACACTTCTTTTAACGGGTACCTACAATCAGGATGAAAAAGCGTCTATCGAGACTGATTACGAGCCGTTCGCCGCTGTGTCCTGGAAGACAGAGAAAAAAACAAGAGGTTAGCTCCAACCACTGAAATAGACTATTAAAAATAAGATTGTAATTATTTTGTGGTTTATTAATTTCTGTGTTGATTGGCCAGTTAGTTAATGATACTCAGACACCATCAATAGAAATGGGGGAGTAACTAATGAAAAAGGTGTCTTTGTTAAAAAAATCAATAGTTCTAGCAGCATTCTTAACGGCAGCGTTATTGGTCGGATGCGGGAAGCCAGCATCTCACAGTGAACTTGCTCAATATCAAGATCAAAGTGTCGTCCGAATTTTTGAAAAGGGATCTGAAGCTCCGACAGCAGCCCCTGTCACGCTGACTCGGTCCGGTGTGGAAGTCACGCCTCAAGAGCTTGATAAAATGCTTCGCTTTCTCGATCAAAATGGGCAGCATTTTAACATTGCTCCCGATATTGCAAGCTTAACGTTCAAAGCAAATCCTGAGTCGTCCAAGAGATCCGTCCGCTTGACGCAAACGATTCAAGGTATTCCCATTGAGGGGGCCGAACTCGCTCTCATCTTTACCGAAGAGGGTCAACTCAAAGCAGTAAACTCATCCATCGTGCAAAACCAGAATATCGACGCAACACCGGATCTTGACGAGGCCTCCGCGCGCGTTCTTCTTAAAAACTATCTTTTAGAGCGGTATAACTTCACTGCATCAGAAGCGAGCCTTGCTGCTGTTGAAGCAACCCTATACTTTACTCCATACACTAAGGACGAATTGGTTTTGGTTTGGAGATTTGAAGGCGTTGTTCAAACTGGAGACGAGCCTACTCTAAAGGTGATCCTTATTGATATTGGAGCGCAAGGCGCTTTCACGGGAATCGTTATGAAGGATGTGCCGATTGGATCACAAGTGGTTCCAAGTATCAGGGTCTACAACGCTTCGCTCGTTCCCATTATTCCAACACCAATTTATATGGGTGTTCATGTATTAGAAAATGGAGAAAAGACAAAGGACGCCGCAAGACTCGAACGCATTGGAATTCGAGCTGTCACAGAACAGGCGACCGCAGCACACAGCAATTTTACAAAGATCACAGAATTTTATCTTAGCAAGATGAAAAGATCGAGCTACGACAATAAGGGAAGTCGCGTTGACGCTTTAGTCGAGTTTCAAAAGTATAGCTTCGGCGATATTCTCGGTTTTAAGCAGAACGCAGCATGGGTTCCTCAACTAAAATCTTTTATCTTTGGAGCTGGCGGAGATAAACTTGGCGATTTCCCGAAATCTCTCGACGTTGTAGGTCACGAGTTTACTCATGCTGTCGTGTCATATTCGAGCAATCTCACGTATGAAAAACAATCTGGAGCTCTCAACGAACACTTCGCGGACGTGATGGGAGAAATCATCCAGCAAACTTACGAAACGAACATTCCTCTCTTCTTAATAGGCGAAGGGACTCTCCGAGGAGAATACGCCCAGAGAGCACGCGCCCTTCGCGATATGGCTGAACCAGCTAAAGGTCTCATGCCACAGCCCGGTCATCTGAACGAAATATCGGAAGAATTTGGTCCTGATTGCAAACCAGGTCAAGAAAATGATCTATGTGGCGTCCACATTATCTCGGGCATTCCGAATCGCGCCGCCGTTAAAATTATTCAACACCTTGGAATCGAGTCATCCGCGAAACTTTTTTACAGCGTCATGGTTGATCGCCTGCGTTCAAGTTCTAATTTTGCCGATTATAAAAATCAAATGCTTGACGAATGTATGGCGACGCTGGCGGAAAGAGACTGCGCAGTCGTTCTCGATGCCTTAAAGATGGTGGGGCTATAGACCGGGATTTTGCATTTAAGATCTCAAATGCAAAATCCCGGATAAAACTTATTTGGCTTTACGATAAAAACAGCCGCGGCTTTCCTGTTTCATAGCGATCCGTCCGTTTGCTAGCAGCTCTTGTAGAGACAAAGAAACTTGAGCCTTTGAAGAGCTTGTAATCGAAATAAGATCTTCGATGGTACACGGTCTTCGGCTGATAGTAGAGAGAATCGCGTCTTGAATATTTTGATTTGCCACATTTCTGGCGTTTTCCGATTCAGTGCTTAAACTCTTGAAAGAAATAATTTCCACAGAGAGCGGTGAAAAGGTTTTTTTGATCTGATCTAATCTCTCAAACGCTGTGGTTTGCACCCAGTCGCATGTGCCGGGACGATCAAGGCTGTTAAGTTGAACACGATCGGGGTTGATTTGAATTAGGGCGTCTTTGAGAGCATTGACTTCGGCATCATCATCGTTGATACCTGGAACAATAAATACTTCGAGCCACATGAGGCCCTTAAATCGACGTTTTACTTCCGCGAGACCTTGAATGATCTGTTCAACTTTTATGCCCGCAACTGGACGATTGATGCGTTTAAAAACAGATTCCGTTGCCGCGTCGAGAGATGGCAAGAGGAGATCAACATCCATGATCTCCTCTTGAACATTTTTAAGATTGAGCAATGTGCTGTTTGTAATAAGCGCTATCTTATAAGAAGAATACTCACTCTTGAGAAAGCGGATAACGTCTCCAAGACGGCTGTAAAGAGTCGGCTCGCCTGAACCCGAAAAGGTGATAAAATCCAGTGCTGGTTTCGAATCAAGAAAATTTTTCAGTTCTGTTTTTACACGTTCAAACGGAACATACTCACCACGCGTAAGCGTTAGCTCTGTGGTTGCGCCGCACTCGCAATAGACACAATCCAGCGTGCACGTCTTGGGGGGGATAAGATCAATCCCAAGAGAAATGCCTAATCTCCGCGACCGCACCGGTCCAAAGAGGCAAGATGAAACATAATCTCTTGGGCTCATTTTTTAAGTGTCATGCCCTCAAAACGGGATATTATCGAGATCTGGTGTTGAAGGGCCGCCAATTCCTGACATTCCCGATGCTCCGGCCTGGCCTCCCGACAATCCACCGCCTAATGCATTCGACATGTTATCGCCAAAACCTGTTGGATCGGGGGCGCCATTGGTGTTGCCATATGCATAATTGCCAACTTGTTGTGGACTAATATCTCTTTGTTGGCCGGGAGCGCCTCCTAAGAAGACAACGCTTTGCGCGACTATTTCGGTAGCATAACGCTTTTGGCCTGTCGTTTTGTCATCCCAAGATCTTGTCTGAAGTCTTCCTTCGACAAAGACGGAGCGTCCCTTAGATAAATACTTGGCGCAGTTTTCTGCCTGTTTACTCCACACGACGATACGATGCCATTCAGTGGTCTCTTGCCTTTGCCCATCAGCCGTTTGCCGCGAGTCCGTCGTTGCCACATTCAAAGTAACCACGGGTGTTTGATTGGCTGTATAACGAAGTTCTGGGTCCCCGCCCAAGTTGCCGATAATGAAAACACGATTCAGTGATGCCATGATTACCTCCCTTTAACTCAGTAGAGCGTTCATTCGTACTGGAAAGTATTAATATCGAATTTTTTAACACACAAGTCTAATTTTACATTTGCTCAAAATGCCATTCAGTGACATGCTAGGCCTCAAAATAGGGGTTTTGCACCTTAGATCTATGTAAATAAGTGGTTAGGGCTATGAAAATCAAATCAAGTTTCAGTATGTTATCCAATGTCGGACAACTTACGTGTGGATGTCCGGCATTCCAATCAATGGCCCAGTTTTTTTTATTAATCAATCTATTGGTCGTTCTAGGTGCTTTTACTTCCTGCCGTAGAGACGAAAGATTTCCAGCTTTAGGAGACAAACTTGCGAGTCCTCTTGATGTTGGCGTTTCGAAGGATGGCAATTACTTTTATGTCGTGAACACTGATCTTGACAGGACATACAACGCAGGCTCTATCCTGGTTTTAGATAGAGACGGCAAAAGAGTCCGCGCTGTCGAGACTCCGAGGCTCCCTCGCAGTATAACCGTTGCCGGAAACGACATGATTGTAACCGTTGAGAACCCAGCTACGACGCAAGATCAAAACGAGTTCAAGGTTCTTCTCTTCGATATCGCTGATCCATCATCTCCCAATTTGATTAAAACTTGGCCAGTCCCTTGCGGCCCGGTTAACGCGGTGCTGAGGGAAGGATATAAATATTTCGCCGTCAGCTGTACAAGTGGCGGACTTCTTGTCGGGGAGTTAACGAGTGATCGTGCGCAATCATACATAAAGCTCGTGCGAGAATATTCCGTTGTAAGACGCGCGCTCCACATTGATCCTCAGAGGGGGCTCCTTTTCGCATTCACAACAGATTTTGGGCTTCAAGAAACTAAAGACGTTGATATGCCCGATGAGAAAACGTACGACAAGAATTTCAAGTTTGTTGAGGAACCCAACGAAGTCCCAGATAATTACGAAGACAAAAAAGATGCAGTTCGAAGACCTAGCTACTATCGGCAACGGTATCAATTTGTCGTTTATAACTTCAATGAAGAAGCGGGCGCTTCCGAGTCATTTCCTTACAGAAAGAGTGATGATCCCATTTATCAAAGGGAACTTCGCTGGCTTTATTTTACGTTAGCGAATTTTGATGGGCAGCCTGACTTTGAGATCGGAGTATCCGATCTGAAGAGAAAAATTTACCGCACTAACTTTTGGTCAGCTCAACCTGATGCTGATGACCCTAATGCCTTCTACCTTTCCCATCGCGGCAAAGATACGACATACAGCACTAACGAGATTGTCCGAGTTTCAATAGTCGGGAACGTTGCTGGTACCGGCCAAGAGACAGCACCTGCCACAGCAGATGTCTTGGAATTCGAGAGAGTCTATGGATTTAAGGGAGAGTGGATTCCGCAGCATTTTCCATGCAGTTTCTTGGTTTTAAATATCAATAATTATAAGACGTTAGTTGTTAATCATTTTAAGGACCTTGTCGCCTGGAACAGAAAGGATGTCTACTATTCTGTAGCCGCGAAAACCTTGGGTACTGAATCTGTTGGGGATAGCATCTGGCATCAAGAGCTTACATCAGACGATCCAAAGACATCGTTTTATCAAATAGCCGTCAATCAAGACGGAAGAGCTCTTATGACATCCTACTATGGGAACGCAGTTATTCTCTTGGATGTTATTCCATCAACTGGTATAACAATAATTAGGCGAATTGAATAAGCGTAAAATAACGTTGAAATACTCTTAATTATTAAGATGTTGGCTTGAGAGAACATGTTTTTAAAGAAGATTGTCATCGTCGGTTTTAAGTCGTTTGCAGATCGAGTGATTTTAAGCTTTGATCAGGGTATCACTGGTGTCGTGGGACCTAACGGTTCTGGAAAGAGTAACATCATTGATGCCGTTCGCTGGGTGATGGGTGAACAAAATGCGAAAAACCTGCGCGGCGAAATTGCGACAGACATTATTTTCAACGGCTCCGAGAGACGAAAGCCTCTTTCAATGGCTGAGGTCAATCTCGTTTTTGACAACTCTGATGACAGCTCATTTTGCCCCCCAGAATATCGGCAGGAACCAGAAATCACTCTGACACGAAGACTTTATGCTGATGGCGAGCGGGAATATCTCATCGATCGGAAACCTTGCCGATTAAAAGACATCGTGAACTTCTTTGCTACGACTGGGCTTGGCGGCCGCAGTTATTCAATGATTCAGCAAGGTCAAGTAGACCGTATTCTTAACGCTAAACCAGAGGACCTTCGCGAAATTTTAGAGGAAGCGGCTGGAACGTTGATCTATCGAAAGCGTAGAGAAGAAGCTCAGAAGAGGCTCGAAGAAACAAATCTCAACCTATCTCGTGTGCGTGACATCCTCTCCGAAGTTGATAGACAGCTTGAAGTATTAAAGGATCAAGTTGCCAAAGCGCGTGAATGGAAGGATGCTTCAGAGACCCTTAGGAAAGAAGAACTTTCTCTCTTTGCGCACAACTTCAATTACTTCCAAGAAAAGCAGGTCGAAACCGAGACCTCCATGGCGGAGGAAACGAATAAAGAGGTCGAGTATATTGCCGCCCTCGCTCATTATGAAGCCGAAGCGGAAAGACTCCAGCGGGCTCTAAATGATGCTGATCCGGAGCTTCAATCGCTGCAAGAAAAGATGACGGACATTCGAGAGACTATTGCTCGAACTGAATCCATGATCATCAACGCGAGAAATGACGAAGCGAGAATTATAAAAAGAACCCAAGATCTTGAAAGGGAAGTTTCCGAAGATGGCGCTAACCTCAAGTCCGTTGAAGCAGAAATTGATTCCGCAAACAGCGAAGTCGTCAAAGCGGAAGAGGCTGCCACTAGTCTTCGTGCCGGGATGGATGTTCTTCAAACTGAAGTTGATTCGATTGATGAAATGGTGCAGGTTTATAAAAACCGCTTTGAAGAGTTCGATGATGAAACCAAGAATCTCGATCGACTTATCGAGTCTAACAAAGCGCGAAGAGAATCTCTTTTAAGAGATTTCTCAAAAACTTCCAAAGAAAGAATCATTCTTAATCAAAGGCTTGTAACCCTTGAAGAAGACCTTCTGAATGAGCAAAGATCCGCAGAAGAAATTCAAGGGAGAGCCGCAGGAAAAAAGGACAGCCTTAATACCGATCTCAATCAAAAGTATGCACTTGATCTTAATGTTGCCCAGCGCTTAACTGCGGTCAAAGAAGCCTCCATACGTCGCGACAAGGCAAAAGAGCAGTATTTTGAGGTGCGCGCGCGCTATACTTCCCTTCAAGAAATTGAACCTGAAGCCAGCACCATCCGCGAATCTCTAAAAATTCTCTTTGAAGCCATTAATGAGAGTGGCTTCGCCAAGGAAAGATTCGTGCGCGGTCATTTGACAGACTACATTGTCCTGAATGACAAAGCGCAAGAGCTGTCTCCGAAGGCTCTGTCCGCCTTCGAACGGTGGTCCGAAAGACTTCTAGTGGACTCCATGGATGAGTTTAACGAACTCGTTCGCATCGCTAGTAATGCCGATATTGAAGCTCTTCCTATCAGTATTCTATCCTTTACGGAAGAAGTGGACGAAGCGAAAATCGCGTCTTGGGCTCAAAAGCATGATGCCGAGTCTTTTTTGCAATACATCAAGATTACCGATGGATCGGTTAAAGGACTCCGTGGGCTTTTGTCGCGGATTTATCATATTCCACTACTTAGACTCACGGAGGATATTGTTAATCACCTCCCGGAAGGGATCATCGTCTTCACATCACAAGGCGTTTCGTTCTCTGACCGCGACGAGTTTATTATTGGGAATAGAAAGACAAAGGGTCTCCTGAGTCGAAAGAGAGAGCTTGAGGCTTTGGCTCAAGAACTGAAAAAGTTCGAACGCGAGCTGGGGCGATGTCAGTCTGAGGTCGACAGACTCGAAGCAGAACAGAATGAGGATAGACACATTCTTTTGGAACTCAATGCAAGGCTTGAGCATCAGAATAAAGACGTTATGACGGTCATGTCCGAACTTCAGGCAGTTCATCAGACGATTACGCACAAAACCGAGCTCGTTAACATGGCCAAAGTCCAGCTCGATGAGCAGGAAAAACTTGAGCAAAGCTTGTCCGCAGAGGCCGAAGACCTCGAAAAAACCGTGAAATCTCTTCTTTCGGAAAAGGAAAATATTCTTGCTGAATATGATGCCTTCCGTGAAGAAGCTGAGCACATCGAAGAAAAGCGAACAGAACTTTTAAAGCAGTATCAAGAACGTAGACTATCTCTCGTAACCTCCGAAACGAGGGCTCAGACTCTTCTCAACACATTCCAGCAGAGAAAAACGCATCTTGAAACGCTTCAGGCAAAATTGTCAAAGCGTTATGAAGAGCGCATGATGCTTGAGCATGACCTCGAACGATCCAAGGCCAACTTCATTGATGGTCAAAAATCTATCGAGCAATTAGTCATAGAAAGAGAACAGTGCGATGCCGCCATTGCAGCCAAGCGAGAGCAGAATGCTTCGATTTATGAAGGGCTTCGCACGGTTGACGAAAAACTTAAAGAGTGCCGACAGAACCAAAATCAACTTCAAAAACTTCTCTCGGATAAAAATGTTGCTCTTGAACGTATTAAGATGTCGATTGCTGGCGTGATCGAGCAGGCCAAAGAAAAGTATCAGATTGAGGATCTTGCCAGTTTTGATTTTGAGAAGGAAGAAGACTTTAGCCAAGAATCGAAGGCAAGAAAAGTTCAGAGACTTCGCGCAAAGATCGAAGCCATGGGTCCAATCAACATGGTCGCGATCGAAGAACACGACCAACTAACCGAGCGGCAGCAGTTTATTACGAAACAAAAAGAAGAGATCGAAGCTAGCATGACCTTATTAGGCGAGGCCATTCTGGAAATTGAAAATACTTCGAAGCAACGCTTTGTTGATACATTTAACGCAGTAAACATTGAGTTCAAAAACCTCTTCCCGGTCCTCTTCGAGGGCGGTGAAGCGCAGCTCGCTCTGACAGATCCCGAGAATCCGCTGACTGCGGGCGTCGAGATTCTTGTGAGACTTCCTGGCAAAAAACAGCAACGACTGAATCTTTTCTCAGGCGGAGAGAAAGCGCTTACGGCGATTTCTCTTATTTTCGCACTTCTTAAAACAAAGCCGACGCCATTCTGTTTCCTTGATGAAGTCGATGCTCCACTCGATGAGGCTAATGTCGCACGATATAATCGCGTGTTAGAGACCCTGTCCAAGCAATTCCAGTTCATCGTAATCACCCACAATCGTCTCACGATGGAGGTCCTTGACACCCTTTACGGGATCACCATGCAAGAACCGGGCGTTTCGACAATTGTCGGTGTTGATATGAAAAAAGAACTGCCCGATCATCTGAAGAAGGCTCTGACAACACCGCCGGCATCGAAGACTGAAGACACTGAAGTTGTCACTGTGACCCCTTCTTCCCCAGTTGGTGGACGGATCATCGAAGGTGCCTCCAGTATTTAGGTTATTTCTTATTTTTGTTGAACTCCCTGAAATAATTGATATTAAAATATGATTGTATATTGATACACCGGAAAGAAACGTGTTTTTGAATAGTTGGACTTTACAAAACAGAAACCTCTTTTCGTTTTGCGCTACCAAAGAAATTTCCATGGAATTTCAAAGTCTCGTTAAAATACCCGACAAAAGGTGGCGGGACAGTCTTGCCCCTAAACCCATTTTTAACGACTCGATCAAAAAATCGGTGTTTATGACCTCTCAATCTTTAGAAGCTCCCTCCGCCCCCCAAAAGAGTGAAGAGCTCCCTCCTCTACTCTTTTCATCAGATTCCCCCGTTCCAACAACTCCCAAAACCGAAGTTAAAGACGTTTTAGTGCCCGCCTCTTCCGAACGATATAACGTCCGGCTTTCCATCGATCGTGAAGTCAAAGAAAAGCTTGATCGCTTGGGAGAACTTCTTGGAA
>CAILAO010000786.1 GCA_903832105.1 uncultured Pseudomonadota bacterium
GAGCCTGTCCTTATTCGAGAAAACCTCGCTGCTACAAGCACTTACAACATCCAAACTCATGATTCAGGACAACGAAAATCGCAACCAGCTACAATTGCTCAACTTATAACGGGACAGCAGTGAGCCATTAACTTAAATAACAATGTTTCTTACAGCCTAGGTCTTTTTATGGGACGCTTGGGAAATGGGTTTGCCGTTTTTATTCCGGTGACTTGGTACCATTTCGCAATCACCTGCGCCGGGAGCTCCAGAGGGAAGCGCAATTTCTTAAAAATTCTTTATGTTGTTTCCATTTTAATCGCTTGTTTCAGTTTTTCTCCTTGGTTTATCCCCGGGGTAAAGCCTATGGTTGGTTTCAAGTATTACTCCCAAGCTGGGCCGCTTTATTGGTTTTTCGCAGTGATTTTTTTTACTATTGTTCCGCTAAGTTTTTCTGAGATTTATAAAAAAATGAAAATTTCCATCGGTTATGAGCGGCAACAGCTTAAGGGATTGTTTGTAACTTCATTGATTGGTTACGTTGGTGGGAGCCCTACCTTTTTCCCGATCTTTGGAATATCTTTTCCTCAATACACGCTCGTATTGCTGCCGTTCTATCCATTCATGCTGGCGTATTTCATGATCAAGCAAAAACTTTTCGATGTTAGTGTGTTGGCGGACGCGATCCAGACGGCAAAGTTAACAGCGCTCGGAGTGATTGCTGCGAGCATCAACCATGAGATTCGTAATCCGCTTTTTGTGATTAAAGGGCTTGCGGAGACACTAGCGGAACGCGTGGTCGACCCTCTAGCGAATAAGGAACAGGTTCTTGCTAAGGCCAAAGAAATCGCTGATAAAACGATAGTGCAAACGGATCGTGTTTTGGGGATCATCAAGAGTTTTTCATCGTATGCCAAGCGAGAGACTGATAAGGTTTATGAAAAACAGCGGGTGCGGGTTCAAGCGGTCGTGGAGCACATTCTTCCCTTTGTGGAAAGTGAACTGAGCCTTAAAAAGATTACGATCCTTCAAAACATTCCAATGGATTTAGAGGTTTTTGCGGATGTTCAGTCCTTGGAGGAGATCTTCATCAATCTTATCGTAAACGCCTGCCAAGCCATGCCCGCAGGAGGGGAGATTCGTGTTAGTGCGCAGGCGGCTGGGGAGGCAGTTGGCATTGAGGTCTCAGATACCGGCCCCGGTATCTCGAAAGAGGCCTTAACTCGGATTTTCGAGCCCTTCTACACCACCAAAACTTCCGGCACAGGGCTTGGTCTCTATGTAGTTAAACAACTTGTGGAGAAGAACAGTGGTCGGATCGACGTTCAGTCTGAGCCAGGGGTAGGTACCGTATTTTTCATAACTTTTGCAGGTGATAGAACCAGTGTGGACATTAGCGTTGGATGATTCATTCCATTACAGGTGCTGGCAAAAATACCGATACATTACAGAGCGGTAAAGGGCTGTTTTCAAACAAAGGTGGGCTATGCCAAAAAAGATACTTGTGATTGATGATGAAGAAATTCTCACCAAATCGTTTGCAATGCTTCTAGAAAAAAAAGGATATGAGGCATACACCGCACGCAATGGGCAAGACGCTCAAGCTCTGATTGAAGGTGAAGATATAGATTTGATCATATGTGATATTCGTATGCCTGGACAAAATGGCATCGCAACCATCGTTGCAATAAAACAGGCCATGGAGCAACAAGGCAAGAAAGGTGTGCCCGTTATTTTCGTTACAGGATTTGCTGATGCCTCATTAGAAGGAGAAGCCCAGAAGTTAAAACCATTGGCGTATATTTTTAAGCCATTTGACATGCAGGAGTTGCTTAATATCGTTATCCAAGGGATTGGACAGAGCCAAAGAAGTGAGGAGCCGTGATGCTTCAGGAGGCGAGTTTGAGGGGAAGGGTAAAAAAATATAAGAAGCAGCTTGCGATGCTCGCGGAGCATCTTGAGAAAAACCCCAATGATTGGGGGCGTTTCCAAAGTGAGTTTAACCAAGAAATCGATTCTATTTTTCGCGAGATTATGCTATTCGAAAAAGAACAATTAGAAAAAGGGCAGGAAAGGAAAGTTTATAAGCTGAAAAATCTATTTATTCAGAAATTCAGAAAGGATTTTTTGTACGGACGGCACATTCAATGGAGTTTAAATAAGCCTTACGGTTATGCAGGAGATTTTCAGATAATCGATGACATGTATCGAAATTCTCCAGAGACGCAAGGTGTCGGTCGTTTATTCGACAATTACGCGCAAATGGCTAGTATCGCCATTGCTCTAAGGAATCGCAAGGAGGATATGAAGCGTTTTTTGACCGAGAGCATAAAAGGATTCACGGGGGATAAGTTTTGCGTTATGAACCTAGCTTCAGGGCCTTGCAGAGAGATTAAAGAATTGGACATTTTGGAGAAAATGCAAAAAACATCGATTGTATTTGATTGTTTTGACCAAGATGAGGCTGCCATTCACTATGCGACCAATCTCCTAGGAGACAAGGCCCGCTTTGTTAATTTCAGACGCGAAAACGCAATTCGTCTGGCTCTTAAAAAAGATATACACGAACTAATTCCTTCCAAATACCAATTCATTTATTCGATGGGATTATTTGATTATCTCGATAATAGAGTCGCCGTTCGCTTGGTGCGGAACCTTAAAACGCTATTGGCTGACGGCGGGCAGATGATTATCGCAAACATGCGAGAAAAATTTCAAAATCCCTCCGTGTATTTTCTTGAATGGGTTGGTGACTGGAATTTAATTTATCGAAAAGAAGATGACTACAAAAAAATATTTCTTGA
>CAILAO010000787.1 GCA_903832105.1 uncultured Pseudomonadota bacterium
AAATATGCAGTTTGAAGATGTAAATAGTAATGAACTCATTCTTGAAGGTTTAGGAAAGCGGGTGCAACGACTTAGAATTAAAGCGAATTTGACGCAGAAAATGCTTGCTGAAAAGGCCGGAGTTTCTTTTCGAACGATTTATAATATTGAATCCGGAAAATCAATTAATTTAGCCCATTTAATTAATATTGCAGTGGCTCTAGGAAGATCTGAAGATTTAAATATGATTTTAGAAGTACCTGAAATTTCTCCGTTAGAGATCGCCCGAATGAAGGGGAAAGAACGTGAACGAGTCCGACCTAAAAAGGAGAAATAAAGTATGGCTAAATATGATTTAGTTACGGTTAAATTATGGGGAATGGTTGTTGGATATCTCATTAATGATGGGAAACGTTATTTATTTGAATACGAACCCGAGTTTGCAACTAGTGGGTTAGAGATTTCGCCATTTAAGATGAAATTAGGGACTGATGTTTATTTATTCCCTGAACTTACAAGAATGGAAGGTTTTAACGGACTTCCTGGTGTTTTTGCAGACTCTCTTCCCGATAGATTCGGACAAAAAGTTTTAGCAAAATATTTCGAAAAACTTGGTATTCCAGAACAAGATGTCCCATTATTTGCAAAACTTCTTTATATCGGAAAAAGAGGAATGGGGGCTCTTGAATATGAACCTGACCAATTTCCAAAAATGTCATCAGAGACAGATCTAGAGATAACCAATTTATGGAAACGAAGTAAAAAAATATTAGAAGGTAAAATTGAAACCTCTACGGACCAAATTTTCCGTTACGCGGGGACAGCAGGTGGGGCCAGAGCAAAAGCGATAATCTTATATGATCCAATTACTAAAAATATTAAAAATCCATTCTTAGAAAATGCACCCAAAGAATTCGAGTCGTGGATAATTAAATTTGATGGAGTTGAGAAATCAAAAACGCAGCCATATGAAAGACTAGAATATATTTATAATAAAATGGCCATATTAGCTGGTCTTAATGTCCCACAAATTGACTATGTTGAAGAAAATGGAAGGTTTCATTTTCTTGTTAAAAGATTTGATCGGAAGGGGGAAGAAAAGATCCATATGGCAACATTAGCGGGACTACTTCATATAGACCTTTATGATCAACGATCAGTTGCATATGATGTATTACTGAAAACAACTCGGACATTGACGAACGACGCGGCTCAAGTTGAAGAAGCCTTTGCGAGAGCCGTATTTAACATCATGACGCAAAATCAAGATGATCATGTAAAAAATCATAGCTTTTTAATGGATAAAAGTGGCAAATGGAGCCTTTCTCCTGTTTACGACATTTTATATACACCAAGAGTTAATAAATGGTTTGATGGCGGACAACAAATGACTATAAATGGAAAATCAGAGAATATAAATCGATCAGATTTGGAATTAATGGGTAAATCATGGGGAATCTTGCGACCCGGAGAGATAATTGATAGAGTCCTCTCTGCGATAAATGAAAAAGAATTTATGATACTAACTAAAGAATTTGGCCTCCATAAGCTTTTCCCCGAAATAACCAATATAGTTGCTTCGGTCATTAAAGGGAGATCTGGGCTTTTAGTTAAAGAAAGCGGATATGGTTGGAAGGGCAACGACACTCCAGTTAATGAGATTAATCCCGTTAATGATAATAATGAGAATTCGGATAATACGGGTCGTCGTTGCAAAAGCGGGAATGCATGCGCTAATCCAAAAAAAAATGTAACAGTGAGACGAAAGTCTGGATATTGTTGGGAGTGCCACAAAAATCTAAACAAGCCATAACCCCCCGCCGCCAAACACCTCAAAAAATTTTAAAAACTGCCTTCCTAAAAAATTTTGATTTAAATCGAATTGATCCACGTTCGAATGGCGAAAAGAGCGGACATTTCAGTTATATGTATATTTATTCGACCAAATCACAGACGCGGCGACGCTGCCACCAACCGTGGAGCAATTTCACGCTCCAGATCCTGTGCCTTGGAGATCGCATCCGTCAAAGCAAATTGGACGAAATCCTTTTCGGTAAGCACGGGCCGCAACTCTGTCATCAGCTGCCGATGCAACTGCGCGATTCGCTCTGCAGACAGGGCTGAAGGTCATGTTCAAGTCTTGCAATTTTCTGAATAAGGGTATCTCGGTCGTTGTCGATGTCTGCCACTGTGACAACATCGCGCACACCGTTTCGTATCCAAGTCTTTGCGGTCGATAGGGGAAAGCTGAGCTGCGGAAAAAGATATGGATTGCTGGTGGAAGCGATAGCCTGTTTCACCCGGTGATCATAAGCTCGGTATCCGACCATAAATGGTCCCTCCAAAGAAATCAAAGTTATCCATCGGAATGATGCCGAATAATTTTACCTTTTAACGAATTTTCGCCGTTAATGCAGCATATTGTATTGACGAGAAGCAGTGCTTTCAAAAATACATGGAGCATGGCAAGACCCCTGTAACAAGAGCCCAAAAAGACAATCCATCAGCGATTCTATTGAAGTAGCGTTAACGAACACTTTTGTGATATATGTAGATTGTTTTTGTCTGGGAAAATTGTCTCCGGACAAAATAAGGGGGAGTTATGAAAATTGCGCGAAAATCGTTTTTGATCGCGTTGATTGCTCTGTGTGTTACCGCCGCTTCCGGGATCTCCGTGCCGCTTTTTGCAGGCGACACTATTTGGGAAAAAGCCGTGTGTGGCAAAGGCGATGACTCCAACCAAGCGGTTGCTGAAACTGAGGCAGATAATGACATGAGGAGTCTTCTTTGGCTCGAAAGTGTAACCTGTGACGAGCAGGATGGCGTATTCTCAAGCAGTCCTGGAGCTCTTGGAGAGCAGGAAGGGTGCAACCAGGAACATTCTCCTGGAGTGCCGCCTCAATGGATCTGCAGAAAATGTTCGACTGCCAAGTGCGTGAATTTTTGAAGATGGGGACACCCCACTGGCCTCATCCCTTCAGCCGTTCAGCAGCGGAGATAAAAAGTTCTTGGCTCCAGGCATCAAGATCAGAGGGATTTTCAATAAAATTGATCACATCTTCTTTGGCAAGATTTAGGTCCACCGTATTAACTTTCTGGATAACGAGTTGTTTGAGCTTTGTTAACGTAAAACTCTCGTCTTTTCTCCAGTGTCCCGACTGAACCATTCTTTCTTTCAAATGTGTTAAATCTACCGGAACATCCCTGGAGATATACCACAAAAAATCGTACCAATCCCGCCCCTTGATATTTTTGATTCTCTCTCTACACAGCAATGCATGTAATTTACCCGCAAACAAACATGGCAGCGTGTACGATTTAATTGAGAATGGAATCGGTTGGAAATGTTGTTTTGATTCCACAGAGAAAAAAGAAGGAGGATCGGTATCGATTTCTAATTTCACTTTCAGGTTGGCATCTTTATGAGTTTTTAGATGGACGTTTATCTTGATAAGGTGAATTAAAGTGTTGGCCTTAATAAAGGCCGATTCCACCTTTCGGTTGATGTCTTTTTGTTTGGAACTGATGTCGACCTCAAATTCATACGCCCGCAACTCATTGACTATGTCCTTCTCGAATGACCGCAAGCTAAAGGACGCGTCTTTTTTTAAAAGGGAAAAATCAAGGTCCTCTGAAAACCTATGCTGTCCATACAATATCCTTAGAGCTGAGCCTCCATAAAATGCGGCTTTTTCAAAAAATTTGGCTCGCCAAAGACCTAAAAGTGTAATCTCCTGAATGATTTCCTTTAAAGCATTTTCGTATTGATAAAGGTCGTTGCATTTATATTTTGCCAGCATGGTTTGAATGGCTTGGTTCATTTTAGATCCCTTATTAAGCTAAAAAGCATCTCAGTATTGCTGTCGTCGAATTTATCTTTAATGGCTTTTAAACGAAACAGGGCGAAAAATTTTAGTACTTCCTCGTCAATCCTTAGTCCATCCACAAGATATGATTTCAATTCCATTTTTGACGTGAAAGCCTCCAGCTTATGGATTTTATCCACTAATGCTTTTTCTTTAGAAGCGATTAAAAAGGACCTATCGTCATCAAGGGAGACCCAGGTGATTCCAACGCTGAATTTTTCCATGGATAGATATTCATAGGAAAAAAAACCAACCGGTGTCGCAAAAGTGCGCTTTCTCTTTGGCGTCATGCTTGTGATCGTAACCACTTTTTCCGGAATCAAACCATAATGGGACAAAGCGAAGTCCCCTGAAATATAAGAAGGTCCATAAATCATGTTAGCAAGAACCAACAGGGAATATGGCTTATGATAAACGGGTCCCAAGACATAGATGCCTTTTTTTACGCGAATAATAACCTTGGTCTTGAGCAATTCAGATATTTTGTCCCTGGGGTGGCGATAATCAGACAACAGCGAAAGTAAAAAATTATAATCAAACTCACTTATCTTCATTTTTAGAAGGGGTTCAAAAATCATATCTCAACTCCAGTATGTAGATTATTTTCCGACATACTGGAAGGACTGTCAAGAAGTTTGAGAACTGTAATTACTTACGGGAGCCTTGAAAAAAATACGTTTTAAAACCACAACCAAAATTCTCCTT
>CAILAO010000788.1 GCA_903832105.1 uncultured Pseudomonadota bacterium
CGGTAAGCCACCGGAACTAGCATTATAAAAGTTGACTTCGAGATCAAGCTTTCCGTCTTGACCCAAGATAGGTGCTCCGTTTGCTTCGGTAAGTCGAGCGCCGTAAGATAAGTTATATTCTTCAGCATGGGCAAAAGATGCTAACCCGATAGCACCGATGAAAAGAAATGTTATTGTGAAGCTCTTATGGAAAGTGTTCATGTACCCCCCTTTAATGCTCTTTCTCTGTATTCATCGGAAGTTTTTTATAAAACTTTAGGCGAGGCTATATAACCTGTAATATCAATATGCTATGAACGACGATTACGAGTCGAGTCATAGTAACGGTTACCGAAGGGATGATTTAGTTGCGGTGTATGTCTCACTTTTTAATAATAGTAAATAAACGATCCATCGGAGCTTAAGGTGTTTCGAGGAATAAGCGAGGTAGTCCCAGTCGTCCCAATAATCTCGAGTCTAGCGCCCCCGTTACAGTAAAAATCATATACACTGCTTCCACTAACGAAGCCATTATCGAATGTCAGCTTAGACTGATCCGTCGCAAGAAGACCATAATCATTGTTCTGAGATGTGGCATAATCTGCACGCAAACTAGAGGCTTCTCCGCTATAAAATCCGTACGTCGAACCACTCACAATTGAGTATGAAGCTGTTATTGTTGCTCCATAGTAGGCATAAAAACCGTATGTGCAATCCTGCACTGTTATGCCATTGGCGGAAATAACGGAATTCCTATCACTCCTAACGCCAATTGTTCTGAAATTTTTCACCACGACATTAGGCCCAATATGCACAACGCTGCCTTGAGATGCATAAACTCCGGTTCCTCCCACTCCCGCGAATTTACCAGCTCCAACGATCGTGAATCCGTTGATGGAACCAAGGGATTTCGCATAGTCAACAACAAAACCATCCACGTTGACCGCGAAATTAAGGGTCACATTCGAGGGTGTGGTTGCGTTGCCAATAATTCTAATTTTTTCTCCGTTAGGATGATCTGCGGTAATTGATGTTGCGTAATTATATGTTCCATCCGCGACCTGAATTGTGACAACCGCTCCTCGTTTAATGATTTTGTCTGAAAGATAATCGAAAGCCGCATTGATATCTGCAAATACTGAAGGAACTTGAAGTGTTAAATTTGATTCAATGACATTCCCAGAAAGGACCGGCATCCACGACGTCCCTTCACACAGCTCAAGTTTTTTACTGCTTGTGGTATAGCGAATAGCACCTGCAACACCTGCCGCACAAGAGGATTGAGAACCAATTTTAATTGCACCAGTAACATCAAGTTTGACCGCAGGGGTTTCTGTTCCGATCCCGATGTCCCCAGAAGATCTGATGACCATTCTAGAGTTGAAAGCACCAGCAACAGTTTGGGTTCGGAAAGAAATGGTTGCGGGAACGATCCCGGAAGATACGGTATCATCAATTTGAGCGGCAATCGATGGTCCTCCAGACCATGCGCTACCATCAAAACCTTCCCAACTTAATTGTCCAAGAATGTCTCCGTTAATGACGCTTGTAGGTGCCAGATTAGTTCCTCTGGATTTCCTTTGTGTCAACGTTGTTGGGTACGTATTGTCGGATGATCTTATTTGTAACATTCTTGAAGTAGTAAAATCGTTGCCTTGAAGATCGAATTTTGCTTGAGGATTCGCCGTTCCAATTCCTACATTCCCCGAATCATCAATCACCACGTTTGAATTTTGTACAAGTTTTCCAGTAGTCCCGTCAAACCTAGCGATGGCATTGTCAGTAGCTGAAGCCGGTCCAACAGCTCTTCCATCAAGCTGCGTTTGGACCGCACTTGTCACACCATTGAGATAGCCAAACTCGGTATTATCAACTGCACCGCTACCGATTTTAGTTGCGTCTACACCAGAAGCAATCTTAGCCGATGTTACATTGGCATCGGTAATCTTGTCTGTCGTGACAGCACCATTAAGAATCTTTATCGTCGTTACGACATCCGTAGAAAGACCCGCGGGTTCATAGACACCACTATGATTATGCGACGTAGCCGATTTAAGGGCGAGGGCGTCAAACACCGCGTTTTGGCTTGGAGCTTTATCTGTGAC
>CAILAO010000789.1 GCA_903832105.1 uncultured Pseudomonadota bacterium
GCCCACGGCTGCTTGGTCGTGGCGACTAATCGAGGCTGAACTCCCACCAAATTTGAAATAGGGGCAGACGTGGCCACATATGCCGCGGTGCCTATTTAAGAGTCACCTTTTTTAAGAAAGAACCTCTTGCAACACGACACCTGGAGGTGTTTCAGTGATATATATGCAAAACTATTATAAGAATCAGTTGCTCCGTGCTCTGTAGAAAGAACCGAACCTTCTCTCCCTATCATTTTGAATCTAGAATATTTTTCAGGGCTTCGACCGCGTAAAGCGGTAGCTCCTTCAACCGTATGGACACAGTACGGTCTTCAAATTTGTGTTTAATCTCTTTTTCTGCGAAAGGCGATAAGGATAATTTAATAGCTTGCTTCCATTTTTTTTCATACGAAAAATAAAAAAGTGATTTGAGCCGACCACCTTGATGAGCTTTCACCTCCACTGGAAGTATTTCTCCATGAGACTCAATTAGAAAGTCTATTTCTCCTTTTTGAGAATCCTTGTCTCTAAGCCAAAAATTGAGATGTGGCAGTGGTTTTAGCCCCTCAAATTGCCAAAGATGCTGCGCCACAAACTGTTCGGCAATCATACCTTTAGTTGCAAATTGATTTGCTATCTCATTTTCAAGGGTGTCGTAGTCCAAACGATGAATACAGTTCAAGAGGCCGACGTCGATAAAATAAAGTTTGAAAAGCTTTTCATCAATCGTTGCCCCCAGAGGGACTTGAGACCCATTCGAGTGATAGCAAGGTAACAAAACCCTAGCATCGACCAGAAGTTCGATCGTCCTTCTTGTTTCCCGTGATTTTGCATCCGGATCTAGATGCTGATAGATGGCTTTTCGTCCAACATGGTATGCGCTACTGTTAAAGACCTTAGAAAGACGATCTCCATCAACTCGCTTCTTGTATTTTGGAAAATCGGCTATGTATGTTTGGATGACCTGTTCTTGGATTTCACGACAGTTAACAATAGATTTTGTCTCAATATACTCCAAAACAGATTTTGGCATACCACCGACGTAAAAATACTTTTTCAGATATTTTGTTGCCAGTTCGTGAACGCTTGGAGAAAAATCAAGTTGTTCAATCTTTTTTACGAGAATATCTTCATTGCATGCAGATAAAAACTCTAAAAACGTCATTGGACCTAGGTTTAGAAATTCTACACGACCAACTGGAAAACTGAAATTTCCTTCTTTCATTGCTATTTCGAGGAGCGAACCTGCCGCGATAACCGCGACACTGGGAGCCTCCTCATAAAAATATCGTAGCATTTGAATTAATTTCGGTTGTTCCTGAATTTCATCAATAAAAACCAATGAGGAGGAAGTAAGTCTTTTTTTTGTTAACAGCTGAATTTCATCAAGCGTCTCAGACAAATCGAAACCCTCTGTCTCGACTGATTTAAGCTTTCTCTTCTCAATATTGACTTCTATTAAATTAAGTTGTTTAGATTCGCAAAAAAGTCGAACCAACGTTGATTTTCCGACTTGGCGCGCTCCTCGTAAAATAAGAGGCATTCTATCTTTTTTTCGATACCATTTTGATAAATCCTCTTGTGCATTTCTTTTCATGTGCTTCTCCTACCGATACTATACAAATAACAAATGATGAATTTTTTGACAATATAAAAAGGGGTATATTTAACCCTAATAGGGCTATATATAGGGGTATATATAGCCCTACTTTAGGCTACCCTTGCTTTTATTACTCTATGTAACACACTGACCTTGTTTCATTTCTAGATTCTTTCTAGCCATTATCCACTCGCTAAATGAGTTAACCAGCTAAGTATTTTAATAATTTTTTTGCTTCGTGGTGTAAATCAAA
>CAILAO010000790.1 GCA_903832105.1 uncultured Pseudomonadota bacterium
AACGCTTGATACGGGAGCTGAAGGAATATTGGCCCACCTCACACCTTCTGTTTGCGATGAATCTGCTGTAAGGACCTGACCGTTCGTCCCTACGCCAAGCCTAATGTTACTTGTGCCATCTCGCGTAACCAAATCTCCTTTCGCCGTGAGCGGTGAAAGAGCGTCAAATCCAGCGGCCTTTGTTGCAGCTCCAGTACCACCGTTAGCAATAGCGACTTGTCCCGAGATCGATATCTGCGGAGTCGCTCCACCAGAACTCCCGAGTGGTCCTGCTGCGGAGACGGTAGTGACCGTACCTACTTTATCATCGGTACATATCCAATTCGTAGCGCCCGACATTTTAAGTATCTGTCCATCAGCGCATGCCGCTATTTTGGCGGCTGTGACCGCCCCGGTATTGATCTGTGCCGTATCGACCCCAAGACTTGCTATCGAGACTGTTCCCGACGTCGTGATCGGACCGCCAGTTAAACCCGTGCCCGTAGCCACTTGGGTCACAGTTCCTCCTGATGCTCCCGCCACCCCCGCTGGCTTCCATGACGATGACGAGCTATCCCAAGAGAGAAATTCCCCGTTGTTTGGGGATTGATCGGAAATAGCGCGTCCTTTGATTTTGTTGACGTTTGTACTCGTGATTGATCCCGAGACATCACCAGCAAAATTAGGAAGGACGTTTGGCACGAAGCTTCCCTCACTTGATGAGTTGATCGTAGATAAAATGGCGGCTCCAGACGCCGGGGTGTTTTTGATTATAAGTTTTCCATCGGAATTATAGCCAATCGTCTGATCATCGACAGGAACCTTCAATGCATAAGGAACAATGCTGAATTTCTGCCGTGGATAAGTGATGCCGCTTATGATGTCAGTCACTTCGATAAACGTAGGTTCGGCCCCTGAAAATATTTGATGGTACTGCGCGTCGGTTAGATTACCGAAGCTTAATTGAAACACACCTTGGTCGAGTGTAATGTTATTGAAAGGAAGAATTTCAACAGGAATCGAATCACCGCCCACCGCAGCACGGTAAAATTTAATTTGAAGACTAACCAATCCCTCGACAGGTTCACCGCTATCTTTTGTAAGTCGCCCCGAGTAGGAAAATTCGAAGGGACCGGCAAATGAAAGAGAGCTAAAAAGTAATAAGACAGATAATAGGAAATATTTAAGACAATTCATGGTGTTCCTCCTAGCTTACCCCATATGTGTGTGGTCGGAGGACCTATGGAAAACTTTAGAGACTCCTTGGATGGGCTGCCGGTAGAGGTTGCGCTGGTCTGTGTAATTTACTGACAAGTATAGAAAAAGGCGGAATTTTTGCTATTTATCAGAAAAGTCTACCGATATTTTGCCGGAGAAGCGTTTTGCGACAATCAAAATGAATATTCGTCGATAAGTTCACCATTTGAGGCCGCATAGGTTGCTATCTGAATTGACTTATCTTCTTTGACCTGAACAAGAGTCACCGTTCTTTCGCCCGGTATAGCTTTTTGCGAGTATTGATTACGTCCTTCAATTTCTGGATAAAGCAAACCACCAGCAGCTCCTGCGGTGAGATAGTGCACATTATTCAATAGAGAACGTTCGTATATATGTTCATGCCCGTTCATGACAAGTTTGACATCGTACCTCTCAAATAATGGAAGCCATTCCGCCTTAACATACACTGCGGCTGACGGGGAAAAAATATGACTAAATCCAGAAGTAAAAGGCGCCTGATGAAAAGATATAATCACAGGTTTTTGAGCTAAAAAGGACCCTAACTGATCCTCCAGCCAATTCGTCTGCTCGCTTTTTTCTTCGTCAGAAAGATGATCAATGTTGCTATCTAGAATGATCACAGCGACAATTCCAAAATCCAC
>CAILAO010000791.1 GCA_903832105.1 uncultured Pseudomonadota bacterium
GCCGCCGCCTAAGTCGTATTTGGCGATATAGGCTTCACACGCCTGACTCGCTTCTTGAAACGTGGCGACGGTCAATGTGACCGCAGGCGATCACGCTTGCGAGGGATCTTGTCTGAAATCAGGATTGCCACATGATGACATGGCAAATCACCATTTAACCGGCTAATCTATTCGGACGGATAGCTTCGTTCATCCAATGTTGATCAGTCGTGACATGGTTTGCCCTGACATATTTGGCGATATTTTTTCGAAACTCCTCGAATTCGAAGCTGTGAGCATTTCTGACAACAAATCCTTCCTGCTCTTTACCGAACACGGATTTCCCTGTCCAACATGCCTTAATGACTTTTTCATCCCATTTTCCACGATATAACACTGGAACTGTTTCTAAACCGATGAGTTGACACCATTCCACAGTCTCATCCCAACTGAGGCAAATATCTTCTTGAAAAATGGCAAACACGAAGAAGTAGGTTATCAGGAGATCGTAGAAAATACTGTGTTTGGCATACAAATTTTCGCCACAAATTCTGAAATCTTGGGGGATATTCAGCCGCACTGTCGCGTGAAACTGCTTGAGCCAATCTCTTGATGGATGCGACTTCGAATCAAGACTTCGGGCGTGGAGATAATTATCGTAGAGCGTCGTATTTTCACCGTCTAATTTTTCAGTGACAACCACATCTTCCAGGCGTTCCAGATGTTCGAGCGAATCAAGCGCGATGTCATCTGCTGATCGTCCTGAAGACCAGGGCAGATGGGGTGTGCGGGGATACTTTATCCATTCTTTGTTCATGCTGACATGTCATACCCCCTCTTCAACATTTTCTTCTTGTTGTAATGAAGACCATTTTGAAATCACTTCTTCCGAAATTACCGAAATATTTTCTGATGCTAATGCAAAAGAAAGGACTGAACTACATCTTTTATTGATTTCTCTTGGGGTCATATACGCTGGTTGGATGGAGCCAAGTAATGTGCGTAAAGCTTCTTCCGTAAAAGGCGAAAAAGAGCCTTTATCTTCGAGTTGCTGAGGTTGTAACAATTCTTGGCAATAACGTATCGCCTCATCTACTGATAGTTCATTGAACCGGATATGCTTCGTAATCCTAGACCACAACGCTTCACCAAGCAGCATTTTGATCGTGTCCAGATCAGGTTCGGTGAACGTAAAATTCATAAAAATGGTCAAGCCTTCGTCAATTTGATCGAATAAATCCCTCAGAAATTGCGAAAATGGCAGATATTGATTCTGCTTGAACCACATCAAATTTTCCATTTCATCAATCCAAAGAAAGATTTTCCCCTGTGGAGTTTCCGGAATATTCGTAAAACAGAGGAGAATCGCGCCTAACATTTTCGCCACATCATCAATTGACGCCAAATCACGCGCCAAACCAAGTTGTTTTAGTTCTGCTTTCGAAGCTGTTCCATAAAGATACCGGCTCATCAATTCCATCCGTTCAGTATCTTCATGCTGAATATAATCAACTTGTAATAACTCTTTTTTCACTCCTAAAAAGACAATGGCTTTTGCAAATTCTTCACTGCGGATTTTTTGAGTGAGCAATTCCAAAAATCTTTCCTTGCCAAGAGAAGTCAGAATCCTTTCGATTTGAATTTTTAATCTACTTAAACGCACACCATCTAAAATGTCCTTGTATAATTGATTCGCAGCGGAATTCCCCTCTTTGGGAGTTCGCGTATAAATATGAAAAATTTGCCCTGAGTAGTCTGGCATCAGCGATTGGAGATAGATTTCATTGAAATACGAAGCCGCATGGGTTTTTCCGGCTCCGACAGCGCCCCAATTCATAATAATCTGACATGCCGGAGCGGCGAATGCCTGCCGGTGAATCTCTTCCAACTTCCGTTTCAAATTCGGCATCCCTGCCCATATCAAATGTTGGTAATCATCCTGAGCGATGAATTTCGGTTTCACATTTATGAAAGGGTTTGTTTTAAGATTCAACTTTGCATAAGTACTCATAAGTTATCCTCTCCGATGTAATGTTTTAATACGATCAAGACTCTGCTGATAGTTACGTAACTTTTTACGGCGCATTTGCATTTTATCCCGACTCATTTCAGGGGCGTCTCGCGGGATCGTACATTTGTGTAATTCTTTTAGGGCTGTGTTTGCAATGTCAAAAGGGAATTCCTTCTTTTTGATGAAATACAAAAACAAGACGACATCAAAGGAATTCCAAATTTTGATAATTGGAAAGGCATGCATTACTTCGTTCAAACACCCATTCTCTTCAATGGCTTTATCATCGTCCGTAAGAAAGATCAAATTTCTTTTTCTTTCCGCTGTAAAGAAATCAAGTGCGATGCCAAAGTTGTGTTTTTCTCCTTTATTCTCATCAGATTGGGAAACTACATCAAATAAACGGGATTCATATTCATCTATATTGTACCTCTGAGGATGATAGATTTGATTGTTGATTGCCATAATACTTGAAGGATTATGGCGCTGGATTTCTTGGGCTACGGTTGAACTATAGCGCAAAATGACCTCGGTTGCCAAGACATCCAACAATGTCCCGCGATAATATTCGAACTCAAGCAGATTCAGGAAACTCGAAGCATCAATAATGGTATAAATGGGTTCCATTAGAATTATTCCAGATTCATCGTAATATATCCTTCATTCATTCTTGCAGCAGGACGAGCAGCGAATCTTTTCTTTTCAACAACAAGACCATTCTTTAACTCCTCTTCTAATTCTTGGAATTCTACGATGACATGATTTCGAACAGCAAGGCGAATGGCTATAAACAACAGTGCCGGATATAGCGATATTCTCCTGACCCCTTCCATATCAAACAGATTGAAAGCTTTTTTTAATGGTAAACCCAAGAGTTCGACACGCCGAGATGGTTCTAATTCTGACCAATAGGCCAATTGCTTTGGGGAAAAAACGACCGGTGTAAAAGCCGCCATGGCTTTGGTTCTGAACCATTGTTCATTCACATCCTTTTCCTGAAAATCAGGAAATTGTAATAATGAATGATAGAAATCTTCTCCTGGCACGGTCAATTGATAATACGAATTTTTCTTCGTCGGGGTGAGCATGCCTAAATCTTTCAGCCATGCAAGACGAGGGGGGACAACATGTTCGGCATAGCGGCTGTGTTTTTTCCATATATCTTCAATCGCTTGGTATTTATCATGTATCATAAACCGGATTTGTTCAGTTGCATATTTTTGTTTGAATCGGAGACGGTGCTTTAATTTCTCTTGAAAGAGCTTCGATAGATCTTCTTGTGATACCGGGGTACTATACTGTTGCAATAATTCTATAGTCAAAAGCAAGAGATCCGCATCATTTCGGAATAA
>CAILAO010000792.1 GCA_903832105.1 uncultured Pseudomonadota bacterium
TTAGGAAAGGTCATAGATAAAGGTTATCTCTGTGTCTTTGGCGGTGAAGAGAAAGTTAACGAAAACAAAAACCTCTTCGGACGGGTTGAAAAAGTCATTGAATAGGCGTTAACCGCTGTGGATTCCTATAATGACCAAATGTCAGGGTAAACGCATTTTGATTGGCTCCGGTCCAGGCCTTCAGGACGCAGTATGCAGGAATATAGATGTCAATACTTTGGAGCTGCCAAAACGTCGGTAAATTTTATCCAATGGCGACCCTTTTTGAAGATGTTTCGTTTTTCATAGAAGATCGTGAATGTATTGGTCTGGTTGGTCCCAACGGTTCCGGAAAATCAACTTTATTGAAAATTATGGCGGGATTAGAGCAGGCGGATTTTGGAACAACTACGGAGCGAAAAGGAATTAGAAAATCCTACCTCCCCCAAGATCCGGTCTTTGATAGTGAGTGCCGGCTTTATGACGAATTAGAAAAAGTTCTTGTTTTAGATGGTGTGGAAGAACATGAGCACCTCGCACGTATCAAAATAACGTTAGGTCGTTTTGGATTTTTAGATCCCGAGGTTCCCCTTAAAACACTATCAGGCGGCATGTTTAAGCGTCTCGCGTTGGCGCGTGCCCTCGTCACCGAACCGGATTTACTTTTACTCGATGAACCCACCAACCATCTGGATATTGAAGGGATTCTTTTACTAGAAGAACTGCTTCGAAAAGCCCCATTTTCATTTATCGTCACCAGCCATGATCGGTATTTTTTGCAAAATTCAGTGAAACGTATGACCGAGTTAAGCCGAAGTTATCCCGGTGGGATTTTTTCAGTTAAGGGTGATTATGTAGACTTTCTAGCGAAAAAAGAACAATTTTTGAGAGAACAATCGGTGCGAGAAGAGGTCCTCGCCAACAAATATCGCCGGGAACTGGAGTGGCTAAGAAGGGGGCCAAAGGCCCGGACCACAAAATCTAGCGCTAGAATACAAAGCGCAGAACTATTAAAAGCAGAATTGGACTCAGTACGAAGTCGAAACATAAGTTCTGATGTTCAAATCGATTTTGCCGGGACGGGACGCAAGACAAAAAAGCTCGTAACGGTCAAACATATATCTAAAAGTTTTGGGAATCGATCTTTATTTGAAGACTTAAGTCTAGTCCTCTCTCCAGGAGTTCGTATAGGACTTCTCGGGCTCAACGGCTCTGGCAAAAGCACGCTCCTAAAAATATTAAAAAAGGAACTAGAGCCTGATCGAGGTACGGTCGATTACGCGGAGTCGCTTCATGTCGTTTATTTTGATCAATTACGAGAGCAATTGAATTTGGATTCAACACTTAAGCGAGAATTAGCCCCAGAGGGTGATTCGGTGATATTTAGAGGGCGTCTTTTGCACGTTGTTTCTTATGCAAAACGATTTCTGTTTTCTCCTGAGCAGTTAGATACGCCGGTTAAAAAATTGTCGGGTGGTGAGAGAGCGCGCCTTTTGGTCGCACGCTTGATGCTTCGCCCTGCCGATGTGTTGCTGTTAGACGAGCCGACCAATGATCTTGATATTTCGTCTCTTGATGCGCTTGAAGAAAATCTGCTGGAATTTCCTGGAGCTGTCGTTTTAGTAACCCATGATCGTTACTTGCTGGACCGCATTTCAACGGTTATTCTTGCCCTAGATGGAGCTGGAAAAATCGAAACATTTGCCGATGTCACGCAATGGACCAATCTGACAGAACAGAGACAACGTGAAAAAGAACGCGCTCAAAATTCATCTGATCGAAGCCCTGCCCAGAAAGAAATATGGGACCAAAGCACCTCGACATCAAAAACGAAGCGTCTGACTTATAACGAACAGCGCGAGTGGGACACTATGGAGCGAAAAATTGAAGTCGGTGAGAAAGAAATTGAACGCTGTCGCAAAGCGATTCAAGATCCCACGATTGCAAGTGATGCATCTCGACTGCAAGAGGCTTACCTGGCTTTAAGTAAAATTGAGCGAGAAGTAGAAACTCTTTATGTAAGATGGGCAGAATTAGAGGCCAAACTTCGTTAATACGATATTTCGCCGAAGGTGTTTAGTTCAGAAGTCCAGTTTTAGGATAGAAGTTCGAGGCAAGATGTCATCCCTTACGCAAGCAAGAGAATCCTGTTCAGTTGAGTGCCCCCTTTTATTAGATCTCTCTTTGGACCCGGCTTTCCATTCAGTTGTTGCCTAGATCAGATATGCGCATGCAAATGGCGATAGCTTTAATACTTCCATTACAGATTCCGCCGCCAACGGCCTGGCACATAGTCGAGCAATTATTCGGTCCTGGGCTGGCTGCACAAATGCGAATTCCATTCGTGTCGTAGCAACTTGGCGAACAACCAGTCACAGAATATCCCACTGGACATGTTGCAACGGAGATTTGATTGCTGCCGGCTGTGTCGGAACTAGTGATGATTTGAACGTTTAGACCAAGGTTTCCCGAAATATTGACGCTACCCGCGACGTCGAGTTTAACCCCCGGGTTCGCGCTCCCAATGCCGACATTACCGGAATCATCAATCACGACACCGGAATTCTGCACAAGCTTCCCAGTAGCACCATCAAATCGAGCAATTGCATTGTCGGTAGCTGAAGCTGGACCCGCCACTTTTTCATTAAGCTGGGTTTGAACGGCTGATGTGACACCATCGAGGTATCCAAACTCAGTACTATTCACGCCCCCGCCGCCGATCTTGGTCGAGTCAATGCTGCTTGGCAGATCACTTGCCCCGATCGTCGTACCAGATGTTGCACGGCCATAAGTATCTATCGTAACTTTGGTGTACGTACCAGCAGTAACGCCGGATGTTGCAAGAGACAGCGTACCAGTCCCCGTGATCGGTCCGCCGCTAAGACCCGTTCCCGACGCCACGCTTGTCACCGTTCCACCGGAATTAGCATCGCTTGAGCACGTCCAATTGGTGCCGACCATCTTTAAAATCTGCGTGTCAGAGCAGCCTTGAATTTTTGCTGGGGTTACGGCGCCCGTATTGATATTTGCGGCATCGACTCCAAGGTTTGCAA
>CAILAO010000793.1 GCA_903832105.1 uncultured Pseudomonadota bacterium
TCATAGAAAAAAACAGCGCCTCTCTCATAAGATCCTTGGCGTCTGAAGTTAAGGGGAGGGACAAAATCAGTGGTTTTCGGTTCAAACCGACCGCCACTCTGAAATCGCGCCACTTTTGATAGCTACTAGCAGAAGCTTCCCCAAAGAGATGATCCTTACCTAAAGAAAACCACCCTAGCGAGCCGAACGTCAAAAAATTCTCACGAATCAGTCGGACGTACTGCACCGCTAATTCTGCAGCGTCGGATTGGTAGGCTTCAAGCTGATTTATTTTGAGGTGATGAGTTTTCACGAACACCCCGACTGGCCCGAAATAGCCAAAAGAAAGCGTTTGACGCTGATATAAGTCGGTTGATGTATTCACGGAGCCCTGAATCTCGAAAGTCTTTTTGAAAGAATCTAAAGAGCTAGGATCCTGAAATACATTTTCCGAAGGTTTCAGTGGCGCGGATTTTCTTGCTTTGAGTCTTTGAATTAACGCGAGCCCCCGAACAACAGAACCTGACAAAAAAGGGGTCAGCTTCCAGGAGGTCATCGCCCGAAAACGTTTCTCAGCCTCATCTAAGTTGCCTTCCCATATGAAGGAATAATAATACTCCGCTTCGGCGATTTCATCCTGCGGCATAAGCTTGAGATAGGATACATAGACTTCCCGCCCCCGTTCAAATTGTCCTTCACGAATAAGAGCACGTGCGGAGGTCAGTTTGGCATCGAACGTCTCTGTTTTTGAGGGTGCGGGCTGTCCCTTAAGATCATGTCCATGAGCGGCTAGTTCAGATTCTCCTGACTTAGCTAACTTTTCTGATAGTGCAAAATAAAAAGACAGCCATTGAATCACTGAATCCTTAAGTCTCGGGCACTGAAGCAGCGCTTCACCTTGATTCACGGCCGGCCTATAAATAAGCTGGACATTTCGGATCATCGTTTCGAGTTCATCAGTTGAACAGTCAACACCTTGAGCGGGCGTCCAATAAAGCGCCAGGAACAAGCAAGAAAAGAGTTGAAACTGTTTAAAACTTAAACCTCTCATGTAAGATGATCTTATTTCAGATCGCTATAAATCACCATCACTTTTACCTTCATTTTGCATTCGCTTCCTATTAGGGTTAATATTGGAATTGAAGCTCTTACTAGGTTTGAAGGCAGGTGCTTACTAATGAATCTCCCAATATTTACGTTATTCCCCTTTATAGTTATTCTCCTTTCGATAGCCATTTTCCCATTATTTGCCGAAAAATGGTGGGCTCTAAACCGTCATAAGCTAATCCTTTCTATAGCCTTAGGACTGCCTGTTGTAGGATATCTCATTTCTTATGGTTATACTCATAAATTGCTGGAAGTTGTCATTTTTGAATACATACCTTTTATCATTTTGCTTGGAAGTCTTTACGTGATTTCTGGAGGCATCCTTCTCACTGGCGATATCGAAGCAACGCCCAAAAATAACACTCTGTTTTTGGGACTCGGAACCCTTCTTGCGTCTCTTATTGGAACGACTGGCGCTGCCATGCTTCTCATCCGACCATTTTTAGATACCAACAAAGAACGAACACTAAAAGCACACTCGATTGTCTTTTTTATTTTTCTTGTGTGCAACATCGGAGGAAGTCTCACACCCTTAGGCGATCCTCCTCTTTTCTTGGGATATCTCATGGGTGTTCCTTTTTCTTGGACTCTTTCTCTTTGGCCCGAGTGGGCGTTTACCTCCATTTTGTTGCTGATTATTTATTTTGTGATAGACACCTTTTTCCACCGAAAAGAGCCTTTCGAAGCCTTAAAGTTTGATCATGACAACATCGCTCCTCTAAAACTGGAAGGATCGATCAATTTTTTGTGGCTTGTCGGGATTATTTTAGCTGTCGCGTGTGTTAATGCGCAGACTCTATCATGGTTCCCGAAGGAACCTGATCCATACATTTCAGCATCGTATATCGCGTTTCTTCGCGAGTTAATCATGCTTGGATTTACGGCTTTATCGCTGATCACGACCCCCCGCCATGTTCGTAAAAAGCATGAATTTACAATGCATCCCATTAACGAAGTCGCATGCCTTTTTTTAGGGATATTTCTCACAATGATCCCAGCTCTCATCTTTCTTGAAAAAAGCACGCACCTTATTAAAGCAGTACTCGTATCACCAGCGCACTTCTTCTGGGCCACTGGTTTACTATCTTCTCTCTTAGATAATGCTCCTACTTATGTTGCATTTTTCACGGCGGCCGGTATTGACCCGACAATGTTGTCCGAAAACTCCGAGATAGCAGCGTATCTGGCCGCAGTCTCTCTTGGAGCCGTCTTCATGGGAGCAATCACGTATATCGGAAACGGTCCGAACTTCATGGTAAAAGCTGTTGCGGAAGGGCGCGGTGTTAACATGCCTTCCTTTTTTGGTTACATGATTTATTCTGTGCTGATTTTAGTGCCTATTTTTGCACTGGTGACATTTCTGTTTATTTAGAGGCTAGCCGAAAAGGTACTTTTCTGGCCTAGCCTCGTGTCCAGAGCCAAAGAGAATTCATTGCGTAGCAACGCTTTGGCGAAGGATCTCAAGGATCGAGTAGATAAGTACACGTCCGAATGGTCCACTTCGCCGTATTTCTCGTAGAAGTTTTAGCGAAAAAGCTCAAAGTTTCAAGAAAGAGATCACGTTGAAGTCTCAAGTTTTAAGTCTATGTCTATGAGGACGTACGCGTTAACCCAGCGCCATTCAGTACACATCCCAATTTACTTTTTATGCAATGCGTGAGTGGCAGCGAACAACGCCAAACCTTTTAATGCGATATCCCGATCAATAATCACATGAATCGGAATTTTTTCAAGAAGCGCCCGCTGGCGCCCTTTCGCTGAAAACGCTTTCAGAAATTCACCTGTTTGAAGCCAAGGCAAAATCCTGGGAGTAACCCCTCCCCCAAGGAATATTCCATTGACTGCAAAGGCTTTAAGCGCGAGATTTCCGGCCTCCGCCCCATAAAGACGGGCGAATAACGCCATTGTTTTTTGTGCTATCGGTGATTTGTTTTCAGCTTCTTTGGCGACTAACGCTCCAAATTCTTCACGCTGATCCTTTGCTGCTTGATCAAGTAGCAAAGAGGATGGGACAAAACCCTCATCTCGAAGAAAAGAATAGATGTTGATAAAGCCAAATTGGCCCGACAAGACCCTTTCCCAGCTTACATGGCCTACAGGTGAATACTTCTTTAACAAATACCTTGCCAACTCGATCTGTTCTTCATCCTGTGGTCCAAAATCAGCATGTCCTCCCTCAGAGGGACGTGGAATATGTTTTGATCCGTCCCAGAAAAGAATGCTTTCGCCGAGGCCTGTTCCCACCGCAACAACAGCCGCATTACCGTGTTCAGGGTGTCCTTGCTGAATGATGACTCTTCCCTTGTTTACATCTGATCGACATAAGCTTAGGCCATAGCCAAGCGCTTCGAGATCGTTCAATAAAATAATTGATGCCCCCCGCATTGAAGCGGAAATTCTCTTCGCATCTATAATCCAAGGAAGATTTGTTGTTTTGACTTGAGCACCGGATACCGGCCCTGCTATCCCGAGAGCAATCACTTTAGGAGTCACCGGAATTTCCCGAAGAAATAACTGCAAGATGTCTTCAAAGCTGCCAAACTTCTTGCTAGGATATTCTCGAATGGAACAAAAAACAGGCTCCGGGCAGAGTCCACCGGGGAGCTGTTTACTGATGTCTTCTACGAAGCCAACCCTTGTTTTTGTGCCACCGATATCTGCGACAAGATACATATCGATCTCAAAAGGACAACTGCATTAAGTAAAGTCTAGGCATGACAAGCCATATAAGCAAGGCATTGATCACCGAAATACCCAACGATGCCAGGGAGGCCCAGAAAAGCCCCTTTATATGGAACGATTCAATCATTTTATCGGTCAAAACCAACAAAATGGTATTGATGACCCAAAACCCAATACCGAGCGTAATGATTCCGAAACTAACCGAAAAAACACCTAGAATATGATAAGCGATATAGTTCAAAAACGAATAGACAATAGACACCCCAATTGCGGCGATGAAGTTTTTAATACGGACACCCGGAAAAGTCTTCGCCACGACAAAAACCGAAATTGCAAATAACAAGATGTTTATAGCGACTGAAAACAATGTCGAAGTATGCAATGAAGATCCTCCTTTTCCAACACCTATGACTTCTCATTTTGACTCTGAAAAAGGCGGAAGTAAATGGCAAAAAGTTAAAAGGCCACAAACAGTCATTGGGCTAACGTTCGGAGCGTCGCCTAAGTAGACCTCTGAACTATAGATAATAAATAATTCTAGAGTTTTTGTCCGAAATCTTCACGATGTATTTTTCAAGTCTAGAGTAACAGTCCTTGTCTATTTGAACAAACTTAACTCCAATTCCCCCAACGATTTGTTCATTCGTAATCTTGTTTCGTGTGGTCTTAACGCGGCGCACAACTTCTCCGTCAGCTTTAATCGGCTTTTTGTAAGTAGGTAGTTCGAAGGATAACTGAAGAACCGCTCCGTCTGGCAAATCCATGTCAGTTGAAAGAAGAATGCCCGAAACCGAAAGATCTACCATCTCACAAGTACACTCTTTCCCCTCAAAAGTAAACTTAACAAGCCCACGAATATCAACCCGTTCGGTGGTTCTTGTTTGCTGTTCAAGAAGTTGTTTCAGCTTTTCTATGAAGTATTGACGAGGGAGAGGTTGCTCAACAAAAAGGTCTGCACCGGCATCCAGCGCACGCTGACGAATCCTCGCCTTTGTTTGCACGCTCGTGATCACGATCGGAATTTTTCCCCACTCCTTATGTGATTTGAGATGTTTGGTGATTTGGAACGCATCGATATTCCCAAAATCGAGATTGATCACAATGATCTGAATAGGCTCCGCAAGCAGGATTTTTTCCGCCGCATCATAGTTATTTGCTTTACGAACAATAACCCCCATGCTTCGATAACCGGCACGATCCAAATCCGTTGTTAATGTTCGATCATCGATGGAAAGCATGCAAATAGTTTGATCGCTCATGTGAAAACTCCTTCCATAAAACTTGACTTGAGATCAGACGGAGTCTTGTTGGACCAAAGTTAAATTTGGTTCAACATACGACTCACATCGATAAAGTCGGCGGGAGTTTTTCTTTTTTTAGCTTTTTTTTAACAAAATATTTTATCTAGCTGATATTGTTAGAGATAAATTATTTTCTTTTCAGAATTTTAAGTGATCTTACCTCTTCGTTCGACGATACTTTACGGAAACGCAAAAAAGGAAATAAAAAGAGCTGTGATTCTAATGTGTTAAAAA
>CAILAO010000794.1 GCA_903832105.1 uncultured Pseudomonadota bacterium
GTTCCGTAATGATATTTTTACAAGCCTCATTCCAACCCAAAATCAGGATATTTTCTTTTTCAATGGAGGTATGCGGAAGATCAGCGATGGCCTTTTCGTCTATGTCTAATTTGTCCATGAGCTTTAGCGTACCATTGTAATCATCTTCTGCAATGGCGATTAATTGATCATTTTTTTCGAATCTCACCTGATGATCCTTCATTAACGGGTTAAGGTAGATTTTGTCGCCTCTTTTCATCCCGAATACTGTAATATTTTCAATTTTGGAGGATTTCTTTTTATGATGGAGAACAGACGTGACCTTATTCGTCAGGAAAAGAGATTCCATAAAAGTTTTCCCGACAAGTTCACTTGGAATGTCTCTAAAGTAAATCTCATCGCGTTCATAATTCAGTAATTCGGTTAAAATCGCACTATACCCTGATTGACGGGTTGTTTGTGCGGTGACTCGCGCTAATAGATCCTGCGAATAAATATAATATTTATTTTTTATTTCTGCTTGTTGTTTCCAAAATTCAACCGCTTCAATATTGGTTTTATCTCGTAACTCGGCAACAATGTGCGTGGTACAGTTTTTCTTATCTTGTAAAATGTTATCAATCGCTAAAATTGATTTGATCACATACGAGTCCGGATTTTTATCTTCTGATGCAAGAACGATGATTGATTTCGCTTTATGCGGAGCGACTATCACCAAATCATCCAAATCTAACGGATTTCCCGTTCTGATAATGACATGCGTTGTTTTACGGTGTGGGACTTTGGCGCGCAAATCGTCTTCCATGTCGCTTTTGGTTCGGTTTGCCATAATGACGATATGGTTACGTTTTTGACTAGCATTGGCTTCCACCAACTCGCTGACAATTTTAAAAATTTTATCGGTCCACCCCAAAATGAGGGTATAGTCTTTTTCGAGAACGGTTGAACGTCCTTTCGCAATTCTAAGCAAGGTTTTATCTAATCCGGTGGTCAACACGCTGATTAAGGCGCTGAAAATAAACACGCCTAACAAGGTAAGAATGAGCGCGATACTTCGGTAGTCCCAATTGCTATCCCCCTGGATGGCACCAGTATCAATCACATGTAAAAAACTTTGCCAAAACGCCTCGATGGTCGTAAATTGATTGGCATCGTTCGGTTTCACGCCTGTAATCATAAACACCAGACCAAAAAGCAAAGCGATCATGAATGTTAAAATAGTCAACCAAATAATACTTGGCGTTGTTCCCCGGGCAAGCGTGTTTTCAATCGTATAGTGCAAACGCTGTTTTAGGGTAATTTTTTTCTCAGGTAAATGATTGCTTTGATCAGAACGCATTTCTCTTCCTCCTTATATTTTTTGATTATCGAGAACGATGATCTGAAAAGCCGGGTACTTTTATTACCGTGATGATTATCGCGCCGCAAGTCAAGTAAAAAATGGAAGATCCAGAGAAGCCGACACAGGAGGCTGTCGAGGACAAGCAACAACCGGTGGAAATTTTCGCGTTGTAAAAACCGCTACAGCCGCCGAATTTATTGCTTTTTGAGGTACATCGTTTTTAGCGTTAGCTTAACTTTGCCGCCAACTCCTGAAAGTCATCAGGAACAAAGAAGCCTGGTTGATAAAGCCGATCTAATGCTTCAAGTAAACCCTTTGTTAAAACAGGGCGTGAAATGCCAAGTCGAAGCTCGTTATTGAGATATCGGAGTAACTGAGACATAAGTTCATGTCCTCCCATTTCACACAAAAACAGTTGTTGGTCAAAAAAAAGCGGAGTATTCAGGCGGGACAAATTATTATCATAAAGCTTTTCAACGACAGAAATGTCACATTGCACATCGGCAATAAGATTTTGGCAAGCTTGCTTAAGACGTGTACACTCGGTTTCGAAATAAGTTAACCATCCGGTTCGATCCGGATATGAGATGCCGGACGCCGATTGAGACAATAAATCTCCTTCATCCGGGCCACATAATGATACCCTCATTTGTCTATGTTTGTCTTGAACCTCTTCGAACGTCAGTTTGCCTGCGTGGTATTCAAGCATAGGACGAGCCAAAGTTTTAAGCAAACCCAAGACAGTTTGATCTGTCATCGGCAAAGCATCGCTTCCTCTGACACCGCTGGCTTTTAAAGCTTGAAAAGCAGCGGCAATGATGCGAGGGTCTAATAAATAGTTTTCAATTTCATGTCGCCGCCAGATAAAATTTTTCCTGTTAGGATCATTCCAGGTTTGTTCGGCCACAGACAGCGGCCGAAAATTACGATCCTCAATCACATAGGCACGATGGATATTTTCTGATGTAGCCTCTAACCATCGCGCCACGCTTTTCAGGCTGCTATCACCGCCAACGCTTTCGAACTTAACATTTTTATGGCAGTGATTCACGATGATCAACTCCAGCACTTTCCTATCGAGCAGATCGGATTTTCCTTCACACACCAAATAAATCATTGTTCTGCCTCACCCCCTACTTGATCGCCTAATTCCCCTAAATCAATCACCGCTTCTGGAAAAACGACATCTCGCAGATAGGATGAATGGGTCGTCACGATAAATTGATTATTCAAGCCGATCTTGGGGAGGAGGTAAAACAGCTTGCTTTGCCAGATGGGATGCTGGTGAAGTTCGATTTCATCGATCAGCACCAGCGATTGATGAATGTTCTCCGTTACCATGCGGATCAGAAACAACAGTAACATCTGTTCCCCGCTGCTTAACCCATCATACCAATATTCATACCTTCCATTGTTGAAGAGAATATCTAGTTCACCGATCTCATTTTCTTGCACCCCTTTTATCTGGCAAGGAGCACAAATTTCAGCATACTTTTCTTTAATCACGTCAAACGGAGCAATGGTTTTTTCACTCCGTACAAATGATGACTTTACGGCTAAAGAAAGCAACAGGTCGCGTGGATCAGTCGTATAAAGAGAAGCAGATTCACTATCACTATGTCCTCTAATAACTTGCAAAATATCTTGCGGGATGGTTTTTCCCATCCCGGTACGTTGCTGGTCAAACGTAAACACGCCGCCGATTTTTTCGAACCAACTCCAATCAACAAGGCGGGTAGATAACAATCTCGCTGCGGTAACACGACCTTTGAACAAATGCACGGCATTTTGGGGTTCCCAAAGAAACCGACCTTTCTCACGTCCTTCTTTTTGAGGATCAGGGTATTTCCAAGTCACCTGCACATCATTCACATTAGGGATACGGGGAAGTTCTTTGGCTATTTTATACAATTCACGGGTAGCCTCGAGTTCATCCTGCGAAAAGCGCACATAATATGTAATCTTGGCATTTAACGTACCATGCCGTACCAGCCGTGACGGACTCCAAATCAGATTCGGACGGCTGAATTGAAGTCCGGTCAGTCCGCCAGGGCCTATCGCCAGCGCATCCAGGATAGTCGTTTTCCCGCAGGTATTGGGACCAACAATCAGCGTCATATCGCGGACTCTGCCCAAAGAATCAGTAAAATCCAATTCCTTCCGCTCGATATGACGA
>CAILAO010000795.1 GCA_903832105.1 uncultured Pseudomonadota bacterium
CCTGTCCCACCAATGAAAGTGCCGCATCGCGCCCTGTTCCTGAATTGATAGATGCTAGTTTTCGTAGTATGAAAGCACATGCGCTGCAGAAGAAACGTTTAGGGAGTTTTGAAGAAGGCCCCTGTAACGTTCAATACTTTCAGTTGCGACCTTAGGGTCTATAACGTAACTGGCTTGGGGAAATTTCCTATGAAATTTTTAAGAATGGTACTGTTTGCTTTTTTGTGGACCCAGCTTCCAGGTTCCCTTTCTGCGGTTGAAAAACATTCAGAAACAATAGTGTTAGCTGTTGCAGCTCCTAGCTCCTACAATACCAAGTTAGGTCAACTCCAATATGCACCTTTTGATGCGAAGCGCTTTACAGATATCATGGTTAACGTGGGGTATGTTCCCGAAAACCACGTTGTTCTACTGGAAAACGGTTCGATCGGGGATCTTCTTGGCGCCTTTGAAACCGTCAAAACATCACTTAAAATGGATACCTGCAAAGAGTTTTGCGGGCGTAAATTTATTTTTTACTATTCCGGACACGCTGATGAAAACGGGCTGCATTTAAGAGACGGGTTACTTTCGAAAAATGAGTTACATGAACTTTTATCATCAGTAACGGCCGATACGAAAGTCGCCATCCTTGATAGTTGTTTCTCGGGAGCATTGGTTCGCAAAGGGATCGAACCAGCTCCCCTCTTTGAACTTCCCAAAGCTGAATTTGATGAACCGTCTGGATCGGTTTTTTTATCGGCAAGCTCTGAGAAGGAATTCGCTTATGAAAGTGTTGAATTAAAAGGAGGGCTTTTTACCCATCACCTCATTGCAGGACTTAGCGGTGCGGCGGATACATCGAACGACGGTATCGTCACAATCGATGAACTTTATCAGTATATTTATCGCGAAACAAAACTTTATGGCCTACTCTTTCCGAGTAAAAACGCCCAAACACCTGAATTTGTGTCTCATCTGGAAGGTCGCGGCGCAATCGCCCTTTCGTTTCCTGCAGAGACAAGTTCGAAACTTCTCCTCGAAAGTGACATTGCGGGGCAAATCTCACTCGCATCAAAGAATGGCATTCGATTGTTTCATGCAGATAAGCCGCTCGGAGTGAAAAAAACGTTGCAGATTCCGCCAGGTCAATACACGGTCACTGTCAATCAAGGGCACCGCGTTGGAAAAGGTGACATCGAACTACAACCAAAGAGATATGCGATGCTAAAGGGAAAAGCTTTGGAGTGGCAGGATTATACCATGCCAGTCATGAAAAAAGGTGTCGCTGGAGGAGGAGACTCTCAGACGCTTAAGGTGTTTTTAGGAAGGCAAGGCGGTTTAGCCAAAAATCAGACGCCAGGTCCCCGACTCGAAATCGGGCTTGGGCGCGATCTTGTGCAACTTGGCCCCTTTTGGCTCAGCGTGTCAGGATCACTTGGTTATTACGATTTGATTATGAGAGATGGAAATGATTGGGCCAGTACACAGGGATTGACCTTGCTCGGAACGCCAATAGCATATTATCTCGTCCGTGGAGAGAACATCATACAAAAGTTGGGTCTTCTCGCTGGAATGGGCGGAGCTTTCCAAGTCCAGAAGTGGCACTATGCTGATACTCTGCAAAGTTTTTATGTCACTCAACAAGGGTACTACGAAGGTCCTCAAGAAACCTCAAAAACGCTTAAGGCGAGCTTGCCAATGCTCTCGTTCGGGGCGTTTTACGATGCCAGATGGGGGGATCAAAATCTTTGGTGGGGCCTCGAAGTAAGACGCGAGATTCTCTTCGCGCATGATCTCGATGCCGGATCGAGAACCCTATATGCAAACGTCATTGGATTAAACATAAAATATGAAAAGGAGTGATCTCCTCATGTCATCAAAAGTCGGCGTAATACTTTTTTTTGTGCTTATTCCATGCTTATTTCAGGGAACTGGTTGTGGCGAGATGTCACTTGATGGCAAAAAGCGTGCTCAGGAAATCTTGCTCACCCCCACGGAGCCAAGACTCCGCGAAGAGGTCACGCCCGAAGGAATTCGCATTTTTAAAGGAGAGATCACAGAGCCTTTGACCATCAAGGAAGGCGATCAAGTCATTTTCGCGAGTGAAAGCGAAGCCCCTGGACTCAAGCAACCAGTGTTTAACGGAGCATTTACCGTTGAAGCCGGCGCTCATCTGCAAGGGGGGGCTCAGTTTAACTCGTCTTTGGTTTTGAAGGGCACTAAAGAAAAACCTATTACTTGGGCGATGAATCAAGAACAAGCGGCAAAGGCAGGAGATGTCAAATGGGATTGGGTTGTTTTTTCAGGGGAGACCACCTTGCTTTTGCAGTTGAATAAAGATGCATTTTCCCTCATCAAAAACACCCGTTTTTTATCGACTCGCCTCTCGTTTGTCCCGGTACAAGAAAGTCAATTAAGGGTTTCTCGTTCTGAATTCGTCGATAGCCACCTTCTTCTTTCTTCCGATGGTGACGGAGTTGCAGGAACGACCGCGCAAGAACCACGTTTTACCGTCGATCATTCGAAGTTTACGAGATCAATTGTTCACACGGTGTCCGAGCCAAAAAGTCTCTCCGTTCGCATGTTCGCCAATAACTTCGGTGAGGTTAATAAGGAAGCTTTGACTCAAAGCCCAATTCCGTATTTTGGGGGATATGGTTTAGGACAATGCGAACCCAATATGACGTCTATTGTTTCTGAAAACTTTTTTGCAGTTTTGTCAGGGATTCGAAATTATTGTTCCACAATGGCTCTTGGTATGACATACATTCAAGATCCTTTCCCATCAGGCCCAGGATCTGAAGACGACCTCATTTTTTTAAATGGCGCCGGCGGACAGGGTGCTCGCGTTACAATCAACTCGGCATTTCCTAATTGGATGCAAGGCGCCGATCCCAAAGATTTTTTCCTTGGAAGTTGGGCTTATTCCATTGTGGAAAATTTTATTTTTAACAGTAATAAGAAGTATGTTTTTGATCCAAAAAGTCATGAAGATGTGAATTTGAAGCTTTTTGTTGGCGATGTTCAAGGGTGTGTGGAACACGCTACTGAACTCACCCAAAGTGTGTGGCTTGAGTGCGGCGCGAATGCTTTTACTATTGACTATGAATTATCGGTATTATCAGGGGATGAAAAGCTGACTTCATTTTCATTTCGCGAGACTTTTTTAACGCTGAAGAGTAGCTCGTTCTATCCAAAATTTAAAGTTCCAGTTGATATTTTACTCAGGGAAATGATCACTGAGGGCTATTTAGCTGAAATTCCTATTCATACGCCTTATTATTAGGGTGTGTACTCAATTTAGAATCGTAGACGTCGACTTCTGCTTACTCTTGAGGCATAAACGTGATCTTTTCTCTGAAACTTTAGCTTTCTCGCCAAGATCTTCAACTAATTCACGACAAAGCCAGTTGGCCAAGATAAAGTTCTCCGAAAGAGATCATGATTAGGCCGCAAGATGATGACGACGACTAAGTCTAAGCACTAGAACGGTTTCGAGCTAGTTGAGTACACGCCCTAATAAAAATTAAAAAAAATCGTCATGTCACATTTTTTCCCTCTTGTTCGTTTAAGTCATGTTGCCTTCAATAAACTCGATTTAAACAGGAGGGATTTTATGATGATGACTAGAAAAAGTTTCTTAGTTGTAAAAGGGATGATGTTTTTGGGTTTTCTACTTATCTGGGTGGTTAGTTGTGGAAGTGTGCAAGAAGACCTCAAAGCAATGCGTGGAGATGAAGACCACGGGAAAAGTGGAACGGAGCTTCTTTTGAAGGGTTCTGAAGCTAGTAACCCGGTGGAATATTCGGTTCAAAATCTTCTTCCAAGTCTATATTCTTATGACGGAGGGTACAGCTCTATTTCTAACGAAGAAGTCCAGAAGATGGCCGAAGCGGCACTTGCTGAGAAAATCCGGCAGACTGGGCTGATTCCAACCGAAATTGCCGAGTTTTTTAAATTTGAACTTATTTTGAATGATCTAGAGGGATGTGACGAACTCAGCACCAGTACGGAATTCATTCGATGCGAAGGCTCTTTTAGCTTCAAAGTCACGTTAACGGCAACAGCTGGGCCTGATATCCTCGATACAGTGACGCGCGATGTGTATATCCAACGGTTGGAAAAATCACAGTTCAAAAGACGCCTTCGTTGGACGATTAACCTTCTAATCGATATAATGATCGAAAACGGAACGCTTGAGGAGATGGGAATCCATATTGAAACGCCTTACTACTAACATTTACCGTTAGAGCTTAATTGAATGTTAAAACGATTAAAAACCTTGTTAGAAGCGCCGCTCATCGCGACGCTTTCTTTTATTGGTATTCCTCTCCTCGTCATACCGGCATTTCTTGACTACGCTGAAGAAGCAAAGTCGCTCGCCATTTTTGCAGTTATTGTCTTATTTGGTGCCTGGACCTCACTTAATGCGGCCTTTGCACAAAAGATCCTTTGGACTCTTAAGGGATCCAGGGTTCGAACTTTCGCACTATTTTTGCTTTTGTTCGTGACTTCTTTCGTAAGCTTTAGCCAGTCACCGCATCCTTTAACCGGGCTTCAAGTGTTAAGAAATGACTTTCTACCTATTTTGGCGGCTTGCTTTTTAGGGATGATACTTCGGCCGAAAGATGTTTTAAGACTTCTTTTCTGCGGAGCTACGCTTATCGGAGTTCTTGGGATTTTTCAAATTATCTTTGACTTCCAGGGTCTTACGCCATCATCAGATCCCGGACAGTTTCCTGGAGTCACCTTTGGCAATCGTGGGCTTGCGTCACTTTTTGTCGCGTTGGGTATCGTGCCAGGAGCCTTGCTACTTAAAGAGCAAATTGGCAATACAAAAGTGAGGCTTTTGGTGGCCCTTGGCCTTCTTATTCAATGCAGCTTCATCTTGCTAACAATGACGCGTTCTGTATGGTTTGGAACCATCACAGCATTATGTGTTTGGTGGTTCTTCGGTCGCGGCACTACCAGCAAAGTTGATTCATCAAATACTACGAGGATTTTTACGATCAAGAGAAAGCGATTTTTTGTCCTTGCGGGACTCATTGGCTTCGTCGTCCTTCTTGGTCTTCTAGCTTTGATTATGGTTTCAAACGAAAATCTTCTTATTTTGTTAGAGCATCGGTTCAGCGCCCAAAACTGGATCAATAATCCGAGGCTTCTCATTTGGGGTGCCGCTTTCAGACAAATGACGTCTGCTTCCGTTACAGATGTCCTTTTTGGTCTTGGTCCTGGTGCCTTTCAGGTGTTATCGATGACGTGGCTATCAAGTGCCGGAGAGATGGGGCGTTACTTTCAATACGCACATAATGACTTTCTTGAAATCTGCGTTGAATATGGGCTTGTCGGCTTTTTACTCAGAATAGCATTGATTGGTATAGGTATTAATTGGCTTATTCGTTTTTTTCGCGAAGGTTATGAACGCGAGACATGTATCGTTTGCCTAAGCCAATGTTTCTTGATTCTTGTAACATGTTTCTTTTTTTATCCCTTAAGACTCCCTTTTTTTTCTACACAACTAATTCTCTTTCTAGTCCTGGTTCCCTTAAGACGCTGCTATAGCAAAACTCCAGTGACGCCCTTTTTTATGCGACGGAAAGTCCTTTTCTTGGTTCGCACCTTCGTCATGGTTACTTCCATGCTGCTTCTTGGAGTTATAATACAGCGGGCAAGAGTTGAGATCTTGATGAGGGAATATGTGAAAGAAAGAAGGCCGTATATCGTTAAACGTTACGAGCAACAAGAACTGTCGCAGCGGCTTCGGTACATTCCCGCGCCGTACGTTTACTATCAACTCACCGTTCCAGAACGGTTAAAGAAACGCTAAGAGATCTCAATTTGAAGATCAATCAACTCCATTTTTTTTACTAACATGTATACTGAAGGGCACAGGGTTAGGGTTGAAATCCTTGAAAGACTTAGACTTAATCATTGTC
>CAILAO010000796.1 GCA_903832105.1 uncultured Pseudomonadota bacterium
GACCATCTTGGTGGTAAAAATGCGTCAAATCTTCTGATTTTGCTTTTTTCGGAATTGTGAAAATGCTAATGGAATCATTGAGCTTCATAGTGTTCGAGTACAATGCGGGTGACCCCACCAAACGGGAACCCCAACAAGTTCGATGAGGTCATCGAACGGTTTTTGGTAAGAAAATTGAAGAGTTCCGCTGCTCCATGCCGAGTTTGATTTAAAATAGATTGATTTTCCAGACAAAATATTAAATTACCGCCTCACTCCGCAAGGATAGTAAAATATTGCTCCAATTTGGTACTCAAATCATTCTTGTTATTTATTAACGAATATGTTATTTATTAAAATTCTGGGGTATAAATGCAACCGAAGCCAAAAATTGCAAATTTATTGGATGCTGTAAAAGAAGCCATCAATAACGGTCGTTACATTGTCAGTCGGCATGCTTGGAAAAGGAGTTTTGATCGAGAAATCTCTTTGCCAGATATCAAACACGTTTTATTCACAGGTCATCATGAGTCTAAAAAAGATCAGTGGAGTACTGAATTTAAAACTTGGAAATATTCAATAAAAGGAAAAACCTTCAATAAGGTCAATGCCAGAGTTGTTATAGCTATTGATGATACTGGAGATGAACTGCTTATAATTATAACTGTAATTAACTTAGATAAAGGGAATTAACCATGACAAAAAAAAGAGAATTTATTTACGAGGGACTGGGTTTTCCCGTTTATATTAAAAACGTAAGAACAAGAGCAGTTTTAGGGGAAGAGGTTCCCGTTATTAATCATGCTGAATTAGAGAAGCAAGTTTTTGAACTTCTTCTGTGGTCTAAATCTAAGCTCTCAGGGTCTCAACTTTCCTTTGTGCGAACTTATCTCGGTTATTCGCAAGATAAATTTGCTAAAGCTCTAGGGCTTAAAAATCATGGACGAGTGTCGCAATGGGAAAAAATGGAAGAAGAAGCCTCGGGTATGAACTCTGCAACAGAACTTGGCGTAAGGATGCTTATGGCAAATTATCTTGGGAAAGTTGAAGAGTTTAGTGCGGGTTTCGAAGCAATATTGAGTGGAGATCTCTCTGAGCCGATTCCACCGAAGGTTGCATGATGTTATGATTTTAGTAATATTTGAAGCGTAAACGAAAGGCATGATGAGATGAATCGAAAATATGGAAAACAAACTGCCTTTACTCGGTAATGTAGAGTGGCACCTTACACAATGAGACCACGCTGTTTTCGATGTCGGGTGGTCGGATGTGGTAAACAAGGGAACTTTTTCTTCCAACGTGGCATTTGCGTCCTTAATGAATTGCTCGGCCTCGGAAAAACTTAAGCTCGAACCATCCTGGAGTCCATAAACTTCGACGGCGCCCAAATTCTCACGACAAAGGGTCGCAAGCTTTTCAATGGCGGTTTCCATAGGAAGATGGGATGATTCTGCGATTTCTTTAAGCCAGCCTTCCGGCAAAAGATGTTCAAAGTAAGGCGGCAATTCACCGGCGAATGAATATTCGAAAGGCATAGTGCAAAGCGGATAGCACAATGAAATAGGAATTGCGTTTGAGGAATGCTCGTATTCTTCAAAGTATGAATATCGGTAAGCTCTGCCAGTCGCCTCCAATTTGCCGACGGGACAACCGTCAAGGGCAATCAGAGCCGCGTTTATGGTCGTGTTCATTGCAGATCCTCGATTTCTTTCAAATTTAATTCAAGGTTCAGGAGATTTAGA
>CAILAO010000797.1 GCA_903832105.1 uncultured Pseudomonadota bacterium
AACCATTGTATAAGGCAGATGTTCGGAATATTCGAACATAAGGTCACTTTCACGGGCATAGCCAAAAGCTTGAATTAGCCGAAATACACCCGCAGGGGCACGGCCATCCCCTTCTTTTTTGACGAGTTGCGAGCCTTGAGGAATCTTATGCAATCCCTGTCCCCACCCCAAGCCATTGCGACCAACCACGGCTGATATTTTGCCCATCGACTCTAGCCAGAAGCCCGCATCATCTTTCTCAAAATAGCTAATAGTGGCACCTATAGAGTTCCAATCGGGAGTCATCGAAAGAATAAGCTGTTTGGCGTTATAAATTGGGCTTGCTTCGCACTCAATGCTGGACGATTTCATTTCATCAATGTTGAGATTTCCACTCTGACCAGCTTCAGTCAGACAAGATGAACCTAATAACGAAAACGCGACCAGTAGGACTTCGTGATATCGCATAATGCCCTCTTTTTCGAAAGGATATCACGGGTTCGATTTCAAGACATCTCTAAACGTCAAGGTCACTTCTGTCCCTTGCATTGCAGGGTCGTCATAACTGGAACGGTAGGTTATCTGTCCATCAAGCTGATTGACAAACAAAGTCACAAGTTCTAGACCAAAACTTTTTTTGCCTGATGAATCAACTTTTCGAAAAAAACCTCGACCATTATCTTTAACCTTTAACTCATACTGTTTTTCGTCAATAGCTTTTAACTGAACTAAGATACGAGCACCTTTTTGATCCTCCCAAAAGGCGTGCTTAACGGCGTTTACCAAAAGCTCATTTATAATGAGTCCTATGGGAATCATTGTATCGATATTTAGGGTAACATCTTCGATTTCTAAATCAATCTTGATGCTTTTTAAATCAGATCCGAAAGCAAGAGAGATGTGACTAGCCAACATACCAAAATATTCTTTCACGTTGACGCCGACTAAACTTTCAACTTGATAGAGTTTCGCATGAACAAAGGCCATGGCAGTAATGCGGCCTTGCATTACCTCGATAATATCCTGATATTCTGGTTGCTTAAAGCTTCGTGCATGGAGACCCAAAAGACTGGAAATCATCTGCAGATTATTTTTTACGCGATGATGAATTTCTCGCAGAAGAACTTCCTTTTCGTTAAGATTTTCTTGAATTTTCAGCTCCGCAACCTTCCTTTGAGCTGCTTCGAAACTTAAAACCAAGAGATCCCCAATAGAACGGGCGAATTCCTGCTCAGCAGGTGTCCATACCCTCCTATCACCCACATGCTCGTAGCAAATTACTCCGATGGGAGATCCAAGATGCCAAATAGGAATATCCATCATGGATGTGATGTTTTGGGGCTTCAAGTATGCTTCATTAAACTCAATAGTTCGATCATCAGTTTGAACATCGTTAGCTATGATCGATTTTGTCGCTGCCAGTGCGGCCATGTACTTCGGATAATCACCGGTTTTTAAGGCCATTTCTTGCGTGGAAAATTCACCTTTTGATAAAAGAAAGAGCTTTTTACACCGCAAGACTCCAAATTGATCTTCGAGCGTCCAAAAGCTCACTCTCTCGACATTTAGCGCTTCTGAAGCGCATTTCAAAACCTGAGCAACCGTGTGATCAAAATCAGTATTATCTGTTTTTGTCAGATCCAAAAGAACCTTATGAAGCTTCGAGTTTTCCTCAGCACATCGTTTGAAGGTCGCCTCTGCGACCTTTCGCTCTGTGATATCTTGAAGTAAAGCAATTTTTGAAACAGAACCATTGCTTTTATATACAGGCGCGTTAACAATATGATACCAACGCTGATCCTTCGGGTTTAGCGCGTCCCATCGAACAATCTCGCCTCCCATCACACGTTCGTGGACGCACCAGGAGCAGACCTGGTCGAGATCATACAAAACCTTATGGCATTTTTCGCCGCAGGCATTTCGACCCATGCGTTTAATAAGAGCTTCATTCATGTACTCAACTTCAAAATCTTTTGAACAAACATAAACTAATCCCTCACAGGCCTTAATCAAAGCATCATAATAAGCAATTTGTTCTTCACGAGGAAGATGACTTTTTGCGGTTGGTTCAAATGTCGCAGATGCCATGGCCGTGAGCGTTCCTTATGTGACAGTAGACCATCGGAACTGCCACTCACAATATGTCTAAAATTCTGTCAGCTCAAGCAATTATGCGATTTTTTGGCAACTGCGACCCCCATATTAGGTCAAAAGTTGGTTAAGTTTTCTAAAGTCAGCGCCATTCGAGTCCGCCAAAATGCGGCCGTCTTCGATAGGTATGATCTTGTCGCAGTCTTGAAGCGTACCAAGAC
>CAILAO010000798.1 GCA_903832105.1 uncultured Pseudomonadota bacterium
AAACAATTAATGTCCTTGTGTGACCTTAGAATTCTCGGTATTACCCCCGATTTCCGGCTAAGATCTTACCAAAATCTTACCAAAATCGGGAAGTAACATTTTTTTGAAATACTCGATTAGCTCGGCGACAAATTCAAGTTTAATCGTCAGTTGTTTTTGAATATATTTCAGTGTAATATCTATACTATTGTTATGTTTAAATACCTTCAGGTATTTGTTATATAAACATAACTAAAAACATATAACATATTAATATATATGATTTATAAGGATTTTTAATATGCCAATTAACGTTTGCCCTTATTGCAGAAAGCCTACTGATGAAAAATCCCGCTATGGATTTCACGAAGGTTGCTTCCTCTTGGAGTTCAATCTGGATGAACTTTCCGATTTTACTGGTTGGTACATCACAAAAACGGACAAAGCCAAAGACTCATTCAGTCCGAAACCATGTATAGGAAATCTTGATGCAACGTACCATGGAGCATTCCGAAAATATTCAGCACAGCTTGGAAAGAAGTATTACATCATTAAGCTTAATGAGCCCGGAACCTACAATGAACTTGTCGAAGTGGAATACCTAACAAACACTCTTGCGAAAGCATTCGGACTCAAGATTCCGAATTTTCACATAATGAAGAGGAAAGACCGGCCTGCTTTCCTGTCTGAAGACTTTACTAAAGGTAAAGCCAAGGGGCCTGCAATAGCCCTCGAACACCTGACGCTATATCTTGAGGAAAAATCCATTTACAATGCTGAAACAATTATAAAAATTATTGACCATGTGTCTCAAATAAAATCGGACACGACTTTGTTTGCATTCCTATGCCTTTTTGATTCTTTGGTGGGTAATGGTGACAGGCATTCTAGAAATATCGGTTTTCTTCGCGTTGGGAGGAAAGTCGGACTTAGTCCTTTCTATGACAATGTATCCGAAATAGCTCTTATGGATGGCCTTTTAGAAAGTGATCTTGATGTAAAGGGAGCCATTAAGACGGGGGGTTCCAATGAACCCACAATCAAACATTACGTTCAAGAATTGAAGCGGCTAAAAGCGGATCGTGCTATCGAATTGTTCAGCAAAAAAATAAAAAGAATCGATTTTTCAAAGTTGGTTTTTGATTCATTCTGTTCCGATCCGATGAAGACTGCCATTGATAGATTTTTGCAGAAACGATTGGCCGAATTTAAGGGGGCTTTATGAGGACTAAACATGCCATGATCGAGATTTGGCACGAAACCCTCTTGTCAAGAAAAAAAGTTGGTACGATAACACGCCGCGATGGAAAATACATACTTGTTTACGACGAGGCATACCTCAATTGGGCAGATTCGACACCGCTAGGACCAGATCTCCCTTTATCGAAGCAGATTCATGTTTCAAAAAGCTTTTGGACTTCCCTAAATGAAGCGCTACCGCCCCGAGATACAGCTCACTACAAAGACTATTGTGATGCGGCGGGAATTGACATCAAGGAAACCGATCCTTTGATTTTACTTAGCACAGTGGGTAAAAGAGGGGCGTCAAGTTTTGTCTTTGAGATTGTTCATGATGAAAACACAATGGAAAATTCGGCTAAGTTTTTAAGATACTTACAAAAAGAAGCCAAACTTTCATTAGCTGATATCGCTCTTATGTTTAATATCCCTAAACTTTCGATTTTTAAGCTTTTACATGGGCAACTCAAAGAACCCATGATTCCAAGGCTGATTTCTCTTTACCAAAAATATCCCGATATGACCCTGTCTGAACTATCAAAAAATACAAGTGTGAGCGCGAGTAAAAAAGAAAGGTTAATGAAAGTATTAAGGATGGGAAACCTATAGGTGTTTTGAACGCTCGGCGGAGGTGCGCTGCACCGGAGCGAGCAACCAAGCGGATTAGTAACGTGAAGTATTGTCGAGACTGCGACCGCGCGGTAGTCATATGAAACAAAACCACGAACATGCTGAACATTTTGGCAGCAGCAAAAATCGTCAACCAGCTAAACGCGGGAAAAACCAATTATGTCTATTGACACTACAGAGTAAAAAAAGAAAGCCCACAAGAATCCTTGTGGGCAAGTAGATCACGGCTTTATTTCCGATCATCCTTAAGCATAGATTCTACTTCTTTTAGGGCTGTTTTATCAGCAAAAGACATTTGAAACTTATCTGGAGCCAATGCACTCCTTACCTTTCCTGTAAAGACAATTTTACCATCAACCATCGAAACCATCGTACTGTCGATATTTGATTTGCTATACTCCGCCAAAGGTTTTCCTTCTACGCTGTCAACCAAAAGTGAGATTGCACGCTGATCTTCATTAACTTCGTAAGTATAGTTGATAAAAACAGTAACGGGTTTACTTGAAAGAACGAGACACTTGCCGTCTTGTTTGATGCAATCCTTCCCATCAGGTTTACCAACCGTTGCTGAATAAACGCTGATGGGCTTTTTTCCTTTAATTGGTTCGTTAGCTAACAGAGTAAAGGGTATAAACATTAAGACTAAAAGGACACAATTACGAATAATACTCATTACTCGTGAGTCCCGAGTTCTCACCCTGTCAGGGTCATTCGTCGGCTCGGGACATTTTGATTCGAAGTTTTGATAGTTCAATGGCAAGCTCAGTCCATTCGTCAATCAATCCCATTAGCGTTTTG
>CAILAO010000799.1 GCA_903832105.1 uncultured Pseudomonadota bacterium
AAAGACTGACAACCATCCAAAAAATTCAACTCATCCAGGAAACTATCGAACGCGAAATCAGACCGGAGCTCAAGAAAGATGGTGGTGATATTGAGCTTGTTGATATTGATGGATCTCGTGTGCTCGTCGCCTTACGAGGTATCTGTTCAACATGTCATCATTCGGAGTTAACCCTCAAAAATATGGTCGAAGGTAAACTTAGAGAATTTGTTTCCGATGACCTTTATGTTGAGCAAGATCTTAGTCCTACGGAGCAAGAATCATGAACATATATTTAGACAACAATGCTACGACCATGCCGGCTCCAGAAGTGCTGGAGGCGATTCAACCGTTTTGGTGTGAATATTATGGCAATCCCTCAAGCACGCATTCCTTTGGGGGGCAAGTCAAAAGGCATATTGATAGTGCCCGTGAAAAGGTTGCGCTTCTTTTGAATGCAACGCCCGAGGAAATTATCTTTACTGCTGGGGGATCAGAAAGCAACAACCTTGCGATCCGTGGAGCTTTGGAGGCGCTTGATTCGAGAAGTAAAAGGCATATTATCACGACGAGAGTTGAACATCCCGCAGTAAGAAATGTTTGCCGCTATCTTGAACAGAAGGGTTATCGGTTGACGGAACTTCCTGTCGATCGTGACGGTTCCCTCGATCTTGATCTTCTCGTAGATTCTCTTACTTCGGACACGGCACTTGTGAGTATCATGTGGGCAAATAACGAAACAGGTGTTGTTTTTCCGATCGAAAAAATTGCGGAAATTGTGAATTCACGAAACATCGTTTTCCATGTTGATGCTGTCCAAGCAGCGGGAAAAATTCCTATTGATTTAAAGAGAGTTCCGATCGATCTTGTATCAATTTCTGGGCATAAACTACATGCACCCAAAGGTATAGGAGCACTTTTTGTAAAAAAAGGCACCAAACTGTCGCCTCTGATTATTGGCGGACATCAAGAGGGCGGTAAAAGAGCTGGTACGGAAAATGTTCCCGCTATTGTCGGTCTTGGAAAAGCGTGCGAATTGGCCCTCTCTCATTCTAGCGAAGAGACTAAAAAGTTGGAGTTTTTACGTGACAAGCTAGAGAGGGGAATTATAGAGAGTTGTCCGGGCGTAACTCTAAACGGAAAAAATCGATTACCAAACACCCTCAATGTAAGCTTTGAATACATCGAAGGAGAATCACTTCTCCTCATGCTTGACGAATTGGGGATATCCGCCTCATCCGGATCTGCCTGTACTTCTGGCTCGTTAGAACCATCACATGTGATGCGGGCGATGGGTGTTCCATTCACGTCCGCACATGGTTCAATTCGATTCAGTTTAAGCCGGTACAATACGGAGACGGAAATTGACTATGTTGTGAAACACCTGCCAGCTATCGTTAGAAAACTGCGAGACATTTCGCCCTTTGTTCCTCTGGAGACGGGAAGGAAAAGATAGCTTAAAAGGTTGAAAATAGTCGACGATTATAAAAAATTTAGCTCAGGAGGAAAAAGGAACTATGCCAACTCTTAAAGGAACAAAAACAGAGAAAAATTTGCTGACTGCGTTTGCTGGAGAATCTCAGGCAAGGAATCGCTACACTTACTTTTCAAAGCAGGCTGTTAATGATGGTTACATGCAGGTTTCAAGGGTTTTTGAAGAGACTGCGAACCAAGAAAGCCAACATGCGAAGCGTTTTTTTAAATTTTTAGAGGGTGGTGATGTACAGATTACGGCGTCTTTTCCTGCCGGAATGATTGGGACGACTCTTGAGAACTTGAAAGCGGCTGCGGCCGGTGAAAAGCATGAGTACAGCGAAATGTACCCTTCATTTGCTGCTGAAGCGAGAAAAGAAGGCTTCAATGACGTAGCGGCCGCTTTTGACGCTATTTCGAAGGCAGAAGCTTTCCATGAAAGACGCTATAGTAAGCTGGCGCAAAACATTGAGAAAGAACTTGTTTATAAGAAGGAAAAGAGTGCGACATGGGTCTGTGACAAATGCGGATATAATCACGAAGGTCTTTCAGCGCCCAATAAATGTCCAGCATGTCACCACGCACAAGCCTATTTCTATGCGTTAAACGACACTTTTTAGTCTACCAAGGGGGCCAATTATGCTGAATCAAAGACTTCAAGTTTTGAAATGTGACATTTGCGGTAATATTGTTGAAATTATGCATGGAGGAAACGGGACGCTTGTTTGCTGTGGGAAAGATATGAAAATGTTTGTCGAAAACACAACCGACGCGGCCAAGGAAAAACATGTACCCATCGCCAAGAAAACCGCAACAGTGATTTCTGTCAAGGTAGGTGACGTTGCTCATCCGATGGAAGATAAACACTATATTGAGTGGATTGAGGTTGTATCTGGACAGCAGGTTTACCGAAAATATCTTAAACCTGGCGAAAAGCCAGAAGCCAGTTTTGAGGTAAAAGATTCGGCATCAAATACTTTCACACGAGAGTATTGTAACCTTCACGGGCTTTGGAAGGGAGACGTCAAATGATTGGGACAAAAATGCGCGACGCTATGAATGAGCAGATTAAGTATGAGTTCGAGTCTTCTTATTTGTATTTGGGAATGGCGGCCTACTTCCACGGTGTGGGGTTCGACGGAATGGCTCACTGGATGCGAGCTCAAGCGATCGAAGAGATGGTCCACGCGATGAAGTTTTATGATCACATTTACGAGAGAGAAGGCGCGGTAGAGCTGGCGTCGATCGAACCACCGAAGAAGAAGTGGAATTCTCCTTTGGAGGTGTTTAGGGAGACCTTGAAACATGAACAGTTTGTGACATCGCGAATTCACTTACTTGCCAAGATCGCACAAGAAGAAAATGATTATGCCGCAAGCGTTCTTCTTCACTGGTTTATCAACGAGCAGGTAGAAGAAGAGTCGAGCGCTCAGAAAGCTATTCAAAAACTTGAGCGCGTAGGTGACTTCGGATACGGACTTCAAATGCTCGACGCCGAACTAGGCGCAAGACCTGTGAATTGGGCATTGGTTCAAGGAATGGTTCCGGGCGCGGGTGGACAAGTGGCAGGTGGAACTCAACCATAATAGCTGAGGGGAAGAGGGACGTTTTTATTAGCGTCCCTTCTCCGGACAATATTGTAAAAGCCAATCACGTATCAACGGGAATACTTCGTTTTCGGCATTTTTACCTACAACTAGGTCGACATGTCCATAGTCGTTCCCAAATCCAGTTTCTTTTCCGATAATTTGGCAGCGGCGTAAGGCTTTTGATGCCGAAGGTTTACAAGCAGCTAGTACGGCATTGGGCGGTGCTATGCCATCGACAGAACCTCCCAAGATGAATAAAGGAACTTTTGAACGAAAAAGATTTTCGGTATAGTTTTGGCCTTCACTCGGACCAAACTTTCCGGATTCGAGCATGCGTGCAAAATCGTACCACATCGCCTTCGAATTCCAGAGTTCAGTTCCCAGAGCCATCTGTTTTCGCGCTATCTCATGTTCGATATTTCGCATGTTATAAAGATTGCAAAATCCGGGCAAAGCCATTTCAGAAAAAGGAATCAGGGCGCGTGTTGAAAAACCCAATGGAAAGACATTAAAGCTGTTTGCAACCCAACGCCAGGGCAGCAGTTTTCTGAAGAAGCAGTCGTCCATGCTTGCGATTGCGGTCGGAGATCCGATTGTCACACCAGACGAAATTCTGCTGTCTTGCCTCGAAGACAGATAAGACTGGATTAAAAGCCCGCCCATACTGTGACCAACCCATTGAAAGGATCTTCCTCCAGATTCCTTGAGTACCGCGTCGATGAATGTTGGAACATCAAACTGAAGATGATCTTGAAACGTCCATGATGTCCATTTTCCAAAAATAACCGAGTCAATAAAACCTGGCTTGTTACTTAAGCCCGACCCACGAAGTTCCGGAACCCAAACATCAAAACCGTGTCTTGAGAGGTAAGGGGCGAGAGAAGGCGCTTTCGGGAGTTCGAAATTGTAACGATTCGCCCCAAAACCGTGGCCCAAGATTACGGGGCATTTCATGCCGAGGTCCGATTTTGGTTTATAGTGCATGATTGCAAGCTTCCAGCCATCTGCTGTAGTCGCATAAAATTGCTCGTCTTCGGTCGTAGGATCATCGTAATAAGAGGTCCAAAAGTATCCCGATAGCATGATGTAGAGTATTAGGAAGGCTGGGAGGCCGATTAAACTGATAACTATGTATTTTGCAGTTTTCATGTTAGAGCGTAGATTTTCACAGGGTCTGTTTGTGACTGACGAAGATGCCTC
>CAILAO010000800.1 GCA_903832105.1 uncultured Pseudomonadota bacterium
CCCTGAGGAACACGTGGTCCGAATTTCTCATCGGTGGGATCAAAAAATCAAACTGGCTGAAATTCGTGGCCAAACGGCAATGCCCACGCAGAGGGACGTCGGGTTATGCAAAGACAGGATGAAATTCGGGACTCACGAGTCATTAGAATACCTCATTATAAAAATTTGATATTAATTTTACTTGATGAACGACCAAATATAAATTGGTGGACTTAAACCGCTAAATACAAATAAACGGGGTTTCTTAGGATAGACGAGCGCAGAAAATAAATCGGCAGAAATAACACCTATTAGCAAAATCAGAAAATCAGTAACCACCATAAATGGCTGGGTAAGAGCTTCAAAGTTTGAAGTGAAGTGTTTCGTGGAATTCGTGGAAGAGATTACTGCCGACGAGTTATACGTGTGATTAACTGGAAAAACAGAAGATGCTTCTGCTTTTATGCTGCAACAAAGTAAAAATGGCAATAAACGGAACAAAATAATTCCTCCAACTATTTACTAATATAAGACTGTTTTGGTCACTGTCAAGGGTTGCCATAGGAAGCATATGATTTAAAACACTTTTTTGAAGATTCCTGTTTCTTAAAGTTATTTAATAATGTTGGCTAGGAAATTAAAGAAATAGTATTCAGTTCAGCAAACAGAAAGGTATGCCCATTTTGCCCCTGAATATCTGGTCGGGTTGACCGACAAAGTCGATTTCACCGCACCCGAGGGTCGAATCTGTTCCTTGAACTCGTCTCAATCTAATCTAGGACAAAATTTGAAGGCCAGTTTGCCCGAAATTTTGCCCAAAATCAGTTTTAAGGTCAAGTATTATTAGTTATTTTAGTGGGTTAAGTGAATGCGAAGAGCGGGACTTGAATTTGACGGCTGCTTTCCGCAATAACCCATTCAAAACAATGTATTATATAATACTTTAACCCAGTTGGCCACTCCAAACTTTGTCCCTCGATATCCCCCAATTCCTGTCGGTTTCTTCCAGTGGTGTTCCTTTTTTGTTCCCTTTTTTTAAAGAGCGACTACCTTCGAGTTGTTATGATTATTTCGGGATGTGGGTGACCATTTTGTGACTCTTCTCATGAACTGCAAGTTCATTTGTTCTTTCAACATCTTTTTTCTGGTCTTTGTTTTGATGCATATTGCAACGTATCGTAAAGATTGGTATATTAAAATTATGTAAAGTTAATTATCATATATTCCGATAATTAAGTTGACATAAGAAATTGAAGGTGTTATTTCTTCAATCCCAGGAGGTCAACATGGCACGAAATCCAACAGCCCTTCAAATCAATGGCGACGCCCTGAAGGCCATAATTGAAAATCGTGGGACAGTAGAATCTGCCGCCAAAGACATTGGGGTATCAAGGCAGAGTCTATCTTCTTGGTTTTCAGAAAACAAAATTCCACCTCGACGGTTGGTTGACCTGACAAGAACACTGAGACTCTCCTCAGCACAGGTCAAGACCCTATCCGCCAAGAAAAAAATGCAGATATTTTTCCGAACCAAACGCAATATGGACGTTTCTCAAGAGACCAGGGACTCCATTGAAGATTTTGCAAGAATATTTTTCGTTCTTGATAGTCTTGCAAGCGATTCAGGAAAGACAGATTCTTCGTTCAATCGCGTTTCCGATACAAGTGAGCTTAAGGCTACTGCGTCAAAGATTGAGAAAGTCTTAGGAATCACGAAATATCCGCGCACCTTGGAACAAATGGTGCTTTCTCTTAGGAGACTCGGAATTCCTGTAATTTTTGTCCGATTTGAATCATCATGGCGAGCAGAGAACGTTCGCGCTTTCACCGCCGAGCAATATAGAAAACCTATTGTTTTTATCGACGTAGTATTGTCCTATGAAGATGCTCTTTGGCATGTTGTACATGAGTTTTGCCATTTGGCGGTAAAAGAAACAACTCATTCAACAGAAAACGAGAAGCTTGTGACTGCTATCGCCAACGAAATCCTGACACCTAGTGAATATGTCAAAAACCTTCAACCAAAGCTTGAAGAACTGATTTCTGATGGCAAGCTTTTCGCACTGGTGCGTAGGGTTGAAGAGGCGGCTACATTTCTTGGTGTAAGTTTTGAAGGGTTTGTTCTCGCCCTTCAGGAGGCTTCAATTATCGGAAAGAAGTCTTCGGCGTACAAATACTTGTATGGAACAATCAACAAGAAAAAAGACGCTCATCGTCTTTCCCTCGAAGACCTTGTATTTCCCAAGCATGACTCCGTGAAGTATTGGAGGGAATCTATAAGTGAACCTTCAAAGGCATACGTCCTGAGACTCGGCGCACTCGTGCGAGAGGGTGTACTGAATGCTCAACTGTCGTTAAATTTAGCCGCAGAACTTTTGGGTTTGGATCCCCTGGAAATGTCAGAACTTGCTCGCACATGGACAACTGAAAATGAAGAAAAGGCTTCTTGCTGATACCTGCTCAGCAATCAAACTCGCTACGTTTGGTGATCGCTGTTTTCAGAAAGGCAAGCTATCGCGTGGTGACATTGTTGTCCATCCATTGGTGCAAAGACAGATTAAAGGATTTCATCCAGACAAGAAGAAGCGCTTATCTCAAGAACTGGCAGCATTGAAATCCATCAGGGCAGAGCCCAATCTCACACAATCAGGCGACGTCTTTTCGGGTATTCAAGAAACCATTCGGTTGATGGAAGATCAGCTCAATATTCCCATTGGTCGTGATGATCGCCAACTGATCGCAACAGCTCTTTTTTACGATGACATGGCGATAATCACGAACGATTACAAAACGCTCACGCCAGTCGCCGTTTCGCTTGAAGTAACTTTACTTACCGCAGAAGATATCGTTGTGGAAGCTGTGAACGATGGTTTGATTTCCATAGAAGAAGCTATGGACGGCATTTCTCATTGGAATGAAATTGGCGAGATGCCCAATAAAGTTGGCGTGAAATTGCTAAAAGACCACCACCTTTTTCCTCGGGAAACGTGATGGATTTATGATTCAAAACTCATCGAGCTTGGAAGAAAGCTAAGAGTTTGGTTGAAGGGAAAATGGTGGTTATGGCTTGATTTCGCCGTATCCTTGACGAGATGGCCGTGCCGACCAAGTGCAAGGGCAAAGGGTGGCATCTGGAGATGGTGAAGCGGGTGTTGGCGCAGTCGGGAGTTTGATCGGTCGCATGAACGATGACAAGATTGAGCTTTTGTCGAAGATGGCGAAGGGGAAGATGTTTGTGGTTTGAATTCGCTAACTGGCTCGTTTATTGACTCTTCCAGATGTATTCTCCACGTCATTTTTGACGTCATCGTCATATCCGTCGTATCTCACCTCAAATTTTAAGCAAACTCGTTTCAATAAATCAATGATATCTTTGTCGTTTTCACAAAGCGTAGATTTTACTGATTGCGTTTCACGTATGATATCTTTGTGCTGGACGGAGTTCTCGTTTCTAAAGCTATCGACCATTTCCTTGGTGATCAAGACTGCGCTGTTGTTCGCATTGACATGGTTTCCTTCCTGGCTATTTTTACGAAGCTTCCTATTTTCAAAGAACATAAGAAGTGCGATCCCAGTCGAGAAAATTAGGTTAAGCACAGGTACCCAATCAGAAAGATGAGATCTCTGTTGTTTATCAGTTTGGATTGTCACACGGGGTTGCTTGGTTCCTCTTTCTTGCGGAATTGTTCGTTCTGCAAATGCACTTTGTGCCGATATTAGAAGTAAACCGACAAAAAGCCATTTTAAAATTCTTGATGAATGTTTCATGCTAGTTTAATCGGTCAAATTGAGCATATTCTTTAGCGGAACTGTTTTTTTGGATTTGGTAGTTTTATAAAATGACGGCTTAAACTGTCTTTTAACATAGCGTTTTGCGATGCAAGATTTTTTTCTGTTTATGCTTATATGAAAAAATTTTCAATCACGTCTTGTTTAAACCTTGCGAATTAGCAAAGGTGGCTGTTTTTTCAAGGCTGTCTCATCAAATTTTGATTGGCTACTAACGCTTATGAACGGTCGGGTTAAAAAATCCAGCTTGAAATTTTGGCACCCAAATCTCGTGAGGTGTGCCAAGCAAGGGAATTTTAATGAGACAGTCCTGGATATTTTTTTCTTTGCTGCGCAATTGTGAGAATTTTTTGATATGACAAACTCGAAAATTCCGCTTTTAGAATATAAGGAGGCCTGTTTTTCCAGCATCCGAAAACGCAGCCTTGCACTTGTTTCCTAATGAGCCTACAATTCCGATATCAACTTGGAGGCAAACGATCATGGAAAATTTCTCAAAGAAAAATACCAACCCAAATCAACCAACAAACGCCGAAATTAAAAAAATCCAAGAAACAGCTTACTACCTCGCTGAGAAAAACGGTTTCAAAGGAAACTCGACGTACTATCGGCTTGAAGCTGAGCGGCAGGTTAAAGGCCAGGCTGGTTGTAATGTGACGAATATTGGGAATAGGAAACGGTGATTTTTTATAACACTTCTGAAAAATAGAATTGGCTCAAGAGGAAAAACTCATTGCCTAGTTAAAGGTGACATCTTCTTCAAGCTATCACAATTTCTATTCAGACACCCTTGGTAAGCAAGGAATGTACAGTTTTTAAAAGGACGCGAATATGAGACATAAGAATATTGTCACTCTTTTGAAAGCTATTAGGAATGATGAAAATCCCATCGAAATTGAAGGTACATCGGGGACAGCTTCTCACACCGAGATGATTGGGACATTGAAAAAAGCTGGTTACACACGCCAAGGTCTACCTGCACCGATTTCTGATGCTTCACCATATTTTGAAGAAGGTGGAATGCCAAATGAGGAAGGACCTGTAATAGAAACATGGATAAAATCTTAAACTAAAGGAATACATTGTTCTATACAGTATTTAAAAAATCTGGCATGCCTTGTTTCTAATCGGTTCCGAAAGAATGCTTCGCTTGGAAAATAGAAAATCAATCAGCGACATAAACGAATGACTGCGGACCAAACATGAGGGTATATCCCCCAGAAACGGTTGTTATGTTGACCTTATAACTTTCAGCCTGGGTAAATGTGAAACTTGGCGTGTAACCGGTTTTTGTCTGATCGTTGAATGATGATCCATTCAGTTCGTAAGTTGAAGCCCAATTAACGGTTTGTCCCGTTACCCATCCTCCGGTGTTAATAATCCATGCGCTCAATGGATTGGCCTTGCCGGAGATCGTGGACAAACTTGGCATGAGGCTCCCGTTATCAATATAGACAAACGTTTTGGTTGAGACGGCGGAGTTTGAGTTGTCTGATTGGGAACACCCAGAGTTTGTGATAGTGCTTGTGATCTTGTTTCCATAATAACCGGTTCCTCCGCTACAATAATAGGTACCTGTGACTGTATTAAAAACAGAAAGACCTCCATATTGAGAAACATTTCCCGTCATCGAGTTCTTCCAGACTAAAATGAGATTACCAGGAATACTGAATGATGATGCCGTGAGCGTGTTATTGGAAATATAGCTTCTACTAGTTGAAGAATAGCCAAAGCTCATTTGGTTGGCGGAAACGGTCGATCCTCCAACGTATGCACCAGAAAAAGTGACGTTTGCAGTTCCGGTGATAGTCACATTCGCCAGATAGCCAGAGATATTGATAGCTCCGCTTTGCGTGCTAGGCCTAATATCTAAAATATCGACGTATTCAAGATGGGTGCCGACGTTATAATTTGCGAAGCGATCAAATGGATCGAGGCCGGAAATCCCATGGACATTTGCAACGGAAAGTTTGAGCCACTTAGCATTTGGATTACCTGAAGATGCTTTAAAGACAATTTTATTGGTGCCTGTCCCTACGCCATACACCGTTTTTTTAACATCAAAGGTCCAATCATCATCAAAATGAAGCTCCGCTCCTGCATCGAGATAGAGATAATCATTAAAAGTTGCATCACAAGTGACAAAGTGAACACCACTTGCAATTCGTACTGGCGTGTCATAAATCCCACAGACATTGTCGGATATCGTTTGAAATGAGATAGGGGTGCAAACGTTATCAACAATAGCTTCCGTGGATTGGCAGTGAGTGATTGCGTTTTCACATCCGCGAGAACTTCTCTTCATGCCAGCCGGACAGGCTGTTAAGCATTGATTATTATACCAAGACCCTGGACCATAGGAGCTTTGCTGGCATTTTGCGAGTGAGTTGCAAGCAGCGAGGTTTGATGAGCTGCAATATCCAAGACATTGCCCATTCACCCAACTCATGCCGGAGCCAAAAGTGGTGCATTTTTCCTCGGTATCACAAGCTGCCAGATTTGTGTTACTACAAGCGGGAACACAAGCATCGATGACATTAGCAAACCCCGCATTACATACTCTTGATCGATTAAAGTAGGCTACACACCCATCTGGGCCATAAAATTTTGAATACTGAAAATATCCGTTGGAGATATCATTGGTATCCTTCCATGTATCCAAAAGACATTGCCTCACGACTGCGCCACTAAATTGTTCAGTTCGATATTGAATTGTGGAGCGATTAATAACCTTTCCATCTTCAACAACGGTCTGCGATGAAATGGTTTCATAAGCAAGATTCTCCTGGCCAGCAGCAGCTCCAGGAATCCCTTGATCGCCCTTTGGTCCCCTTAAATCAATGGTTGACCACGATGAGCCGTCGCACGCCTTAAACTCATTTGACGATGCTACGAAATAGACATGCGATTTTCTCGTCTCATTACATTCGGGGATATCGCCATCAGATACTACATAAAACACAGAATATTTTTCTGGATCTAAATTTTCACCTAAAGGGTCACCCCCAGTAGAACTTGCGCTTGACTGATCTGAACCGCTTGCCTCGTCTTTTTTGTCTGTTGTTCCATCGGGTGAATTGCCATCTTTTTCAGTTGTTCCATCAGGAACAGCACCGTCCTTTTTTGGATCGCTCGATATGCTGGCAGAACCACCTTGACTCGCTGGATTTGAGCATGATGCGGCTAATGCTATAATGAAGAGAACTAAAACCTTCCACATACTCCATTCTCCTTTTCTCGCCTTTCTATCGAAACGCTTTGCTTCTATGAGGCGCACACCAGAATCGGCATAATTTCCTGAAAATTAAAAACTTTCTGGTTATCCGAATGTCTACGGATCACCGTTTCATGCACGGCTTCGAGAAGTATCGTTGGTAAAAGGCAAACTTCCTCGATTAATGCAGCTTTCCTTCACAGAGTGAGGATGTATAAGGCTTCCGGCATTGAAAGCGCAAAATTGGCTCTATGTCCCGTTTGTATGTAAAAAAGATGAGGTTATTTTGGAAAACCGAAAAATCAAAAAACAGTAGAAAGCACTATGACACTTTCCGACAACACCATTGGCTATCAATCCTTTCATAATTCAACGCTTTAAAATAGCTTAAGGACAAGACTTCTACAGCGCGAACTTATTTGCTCTAATTGATCCAAAAAGCATGTCATGAGACAAAGTGTGACGCAGTTTGGTTCCTTAGCGTGAAAAATAGCTAATCCTCACCCCGGCCTAATCCAATGCGGCTACTTTCAATCTCACGAAGTTTCTTTATCTCCTCAGGTTTTAGTCCAAGGAGATTAAAATTCTTCTCGGTACATAATAACCGGCGACTGCTATCAAATGGCCTGTTGAGTTCGAGTTTTCGCACTTCTCGATAAACCTTCGTGTAATTCCTGCCTGTAACATCGGCAAGATCTTGCACTGTAAAACCTGGCAGCTTGGCGTATTCTTCATCATACGGGGCAGTCTCAATGGTTACGATCTCTCCAAGCCGAACACGCACACTGCCGCCTATTTCGGTCGGCACGATAACCCACTCTTTTTTTGAGTTCTCAACAGCCTTAAGAAAAGCTGAAACATCAGGTTCAAAAGCCCTGAACGACGTGTCACCTCCAGCATACCCGATTTTCACTCGTACAATTCGCTTATCAATTGATCCCATAGGTCCATGTCTCACTTCTATTGAAAGTAGGTTCTGTCCGATTTTCGTCCTGATGGCGGCGCGAGCCAAAATCAAATATTTTACTAATGGCCTCAAAAAAACCTTTGGCACTCATCCGAACAATCATACCCACCCCCCCACCGTTATCGGGTGTATAAAGTGACCATGAATACCCTGAAACGTAGCTAAATCTATCAAACAAACCTTGATAAAGGTAGAACTGCTCTTGAGAAAAAATCGTGATCTCGCCAATGACCTTGGCATTCATGCTTAAGGCTACGACGCACATGGAAAAAAGCGGACGAAGGTTACCAGGTTTAGCGTCACTATCGCTATAAAGGTCGCTAAAAAAAACAGAGCCATAACCTTCAGCCATCGCTTTACGAAGCGAAAAGTCGGCTCCAGCTATTATCGTCCCACAATCAGGTCGAAGACAGCCATTAGCTACGCGTTTACTCTCCATAGGCAGTGGAACCCCTTCGTGATCGCATAGGTAACGCTTGAAAAAAGAATCGAGGGATTCATCTTGAACCACAATGAGCGACTTCTGCGCTCTAAGACACAAGAGTTCTAAGGCGTAGATGGTTTTATCTGTCCGAGGATAGCCAACTATAAACTGTAGGATAGGACCGTTTTCGATCATGGTTCATGCCTCAAAATTGTGTCCGAGTTTGATCGGAAATGATTCTTCGGGCCTTCGATGTTGGGCCTGATACATGGAAGGTTCGTCGTTTATATACCTAAGTGTGGTCAGAATATCTGTGTGCCGTAAACGCCTTTGGATAAAGGAAAGAGGAACCCCCATACTCGCCAAAAGTGTCCCATGCGCATGGCGAAGACTATGACATGACAAACCATTACGGATACCGGCCTCGCGGAATAACTGGTCAATAATTCGCCGAACAGCGCGGGTTGAAAGGCGTAAATTTCCTGGACGAGTTAACGAATAGAAAAGTGGGGTATCCTGGTGACGATGTTTTGCGAGAGATAAATATTTCCGCAATGCCTTTTTTGTCTGTGGCCAAAGAGACACTTCCGAGAGAACACCATTTTTTCCACGCACAGAACACTGCCATTGATCGCCTATCTTTATTAGATCCGAAAGTTTTAGACCTGCAACCTCATGACATCGAAGTCCTTCAAACAATAGATATCCGAATATAGCCCCTTGCCTTGCACCTTCAAGAGTCGAAAAATCGATCTCAGATGTAAGGTTCTTCAATTCATCAAGAGTAGGGCATTTCGGTGCGCGAATGTCTCGGACTCTACCAATACAATCGAGGCGCACAGGGTTTTCGGTCTTTCTGAGTTCCTTTTCTATCAGAAGGGCATAGATCCGGCGCACCCTTATCAAACGTCCCTTGATCGTCGTCCTTTTCAGGTTTGCCGCCTCCATTGATCGTACCCATTTAATGATCGCCAGGGAGTCTTCTTGGCCAGTGAAAGGTCGAAACCACGCCTCAAGTGCGCGAACGTCGGAAAGGTAGTTTGCCCTCGTCAGGGGGGACGCAAGTCCTTGTAAAAAGAGATGTATTTCTAGTTTTATTTTCATCTTTAATTTCAACTGGTTGCATAAACCTTTGGATTGCCTTTCTTTGGATATTTTACTTTTATTACAACACGGCCTACTTGTCAAGTAATTTAATGACAAATGCAATTTTCATCATTAGTTTGCAAATCATGTGACGTTAAAAATGACGGATTGAAAATGATGAAAGCACTTTATTCTAACGACTTCCATAGACTATACGACCGTATCCGAAACGATCTCACCACTGATTATTTTGGGAATGAGGAGACGATTTCAATGGTTTCGGCCTCGGCGGCCTTGCACATGGTTGCGAGAAAACGTGGCCATGCCACCGTATCACCCCGCCATCTTCTTGTTGGTCCTTCATCTTCTGGCAAAACCCATATAGCGATGGCCACCGCAAAGGTACTTGGCATTCCTTTTGGGATAATCTCAGGCGCCGTAACTACAGCGGAAGGATTTAAAGGAACAACGATCACAGATGGATTGGCGGGACTTGCCAAGGCACTTTCGGGTAAAAAACGTCGTCAAGGTCTTGGAGGACTGCTTTTTGTTGACGAAATGGACGGATTCATTCGGCGTCAACCTGGTGAAGGTCTTTATGAGGCGGCACTCTATTCGCTTCTGCCGATTTTAGGAGGTGAATCGGTTTCCACTTCCTGTGATACCACCCGTTCCCCTGTGGAGTTAAAAACAAACGAGATTTTGGTTCTCATCGCAGGTGTGTTTCCTGAAATCTGTAAATCGAAGTGGAATAGTCTAAGTACGGCGGCAGATGCACTTGTTGACTATGGATTTCCGGTAGAATTGATTTCTCGTATCAGCCATATCTCAGCTCTGCAACCCCTCAAAATCCAGGAAGCCATGCAGGCCATTGAAAAGCAAGTTAATGAACTTGGCCTACTGTACGGTATAAAAAACCCTTCAGTAGTTTTAGGACATGGGTTTCTGCGCGGCCTCGCCAACGAGGTGATTAAATCGAAGTATGGACTAAGGTTCTGCAAGGGATTCCTTCATAAGCGGTTTATGGAATTGATTGGGCACGGCCACACAACTGGGGGGAAGTCTCGGCAATATCTTTCGTCCAAGGTTATTGCACTGCCGACTTCGAGAAGGATGAGGGCATGAATACCTCATGGCGCAAACCGCTGACGCAGCGTGCGCGTTCCCCACCAAGCCGTTCATATACGGTTATCCGAAGATTTACGGTTAACCGGAACGATCTAACGAAGACCCTAAAAAATCAGTATCATTTTAAATCTAAGGACCTTTGTAAGTGCGAAAGACCAACTCATGGCCACCAAAAAGACAGGCGAAAAGAAAAAACCCGCAAGGAAACGGATTGAAAGTCCATTTGCCGAAAATCTTCGCCGTCTTTTAGAAGAAAGACAAATAACCGCTTCGGCAGCAGCAATTATCGCACAAGTTCCAATATCGACAGTTAACGGATGGTTGGCGGGAGGGATACAACCTCACAATTTCCAGGCAGTTCAAAGACTTTCTACTGCCTTGAAAGCTGACTTCGAGATGCTTCTATGCGGCACTTCTCACGCCTTTGAACCCACAGAAATGCCTTTGTCAGCAATTTTTGATGAGGTCGATGTTGGCCTTCAGGGTGTTTACAGATTAAGTCTGAAACGCCTCGTCCGAAAGGGACAGAGCGAATAGTGAGAGGATCACTAGGTATGCACGCAAATAGAAAGTGCAAAGAGGAGCGGCATGTTGAAAAACAACCAACATCAAACGTTAAAATTCGCGGAATTGTCAGTGATCCTGTTCTCTTTGCTTGCTGTTTTCTTAACTATGGCGGGATGCATTCAATACCATCGTAGTGAGATGAACGATGCTATTAGAAGCAATAACTGGCTTCACGCACTTGAGCATGCCGAGAAATGTTGTGATAATGGCGACGGAGAAGCAGGATGTTGTAAATATCGAGCAGAACTGATTCACAATGTAATATATAGCCGCGATTCAAGTATCCATGATTTGCTTAGCGCACTAGAATCTGCCGAGAAATGTTGCGGTAAGGGTGCTGAAAAGGAAATGTGCTGTAAATACCGAACAGAACTGATTCATGACATTGCTGCTGACATAAAATCTGGTGGTGATATCACCAGGGGAAAAAAGAGAAGTAGATTCGAGATTGAATGTTCCAAAAGTGACTCCCTTCCATGTGTAGAAATTCTTTCTCAGGTCGATTTTAATAAAAAACTTGAAGAAAAAGCAGAAGAAGCGAAACCATGGCTGGATGCAGAGGCTAAGGAAATAGCGGACGCAGCAGAAGAAAACAGGAAAAAAAAAGACGAATTGATAAAGCAAATAGATGAAGTTGGAAAAAAGCTTAACTCCCTCGACTGCTTTATTTTGACCAACTTGGAGGTAGTACAAAAACTTGAACCACATGTCTATGAGGTGCAAGTACCATGTTTTCATCGCAACCTCCAAAAAAATGGAGAATGCGATCTCTTTCGTGGCTTGATCTCAGCGAGTTTTGAACAAATATTACTTAGGACGAAAACAATTGAGTTCCAGCAAGCGGGATTGTACTTACGTCTCTACGCGAAACGCAACGGTACCGAGAAAGTCAATCTCAAAAATGGTTTCGATAAGATTTTGCCTGTTTATGTTGAAGAAAAAACATGCACAGAGTTAGGGAGGGAGCTGGAGTCCCTAAGGAGAAGCAACAAACGATGAAACAGACTTATGTTAATTCAAAAAAATCTGCCAATAAGACCCCTGTATCAGTTGTGGCTTTTTCCGAAGCACTTTCAAGGAAACTAGGCCGTCCCGCTGTAGTGCGACAGGGCAAAAATTCCTATTCCAATAATTGGACCATATTTGATCCTGACTTTGATTCCATTCGACGATCCGCTAATGTCAGTGGGAGAAGTTATACAACGGGACTTTCTATCAAATTTGATGGCAGCTACTTCACCGTATGGATCGAAACTTCTAATGATCCAGGTTTGGCTGCGAATTTAAGAAAGAATCTCATCACGTCCCCAGAAACGCTGGTAAAAGTAGCTAGATCAACCGGGCTTTTACGCGCTGGGAATATGGTCACATGGTCATCAAAACGCCTCTCCGATGCAGCGGGAGGAAAGCACACCATGAGAGAAATACATTTGGACGACCTCGACAGTTTTCTTCGGGAGTTAAAGAAACATGCTAATCAAAAAGTTATTAAGGAAGATTTGTTTGTTGATTTACCAAACGCGGGTAAACACGGCGGTATTGGACCTTATAGCGGAAAAACTTTTCGCTTTTTAGTCACGCATGGGTCTGAAAAGGAAATCAAGCGCATGACAGAAACGGTAGCGGGAGAGATGGAACTTAAAAAGCAAACACTTAATATAATCAAAAAAATCTGGCCACTTTGGATAATGTTTCACTCACACGGACTACGTGAACCCCGCCGAGCTGATCTTCGCCGACGAATGGATGCTAAACTCAAAGTCTCGAAGTGCGAATTTTGCAATATTGTGGGTTTGCCAAAGGAAATAGCTCATACAAAACACAAGGGCAAAGTGGTGAGTCACCATATCGAAATGCACATTAAGGGTGGAACCGATTTAATTGACAATGGAATCTACCTGTGCGAACAGCACCACCATCTTATACATATTTGGGGCAAAACAAAGGGCAGACGTGACCTAGATGATATTAACAAGATCAACGTCAGATTCATTCCGAAGCGATCAACTCCTCGGCGTCCTCGATAGTAGGTCCTTTCCTTCTCTTTTGCACTCTTGGTGGCATGGGAAACGTTGATGCTTGTACTGCCGAAAATGCACTTGCTACACGACAAAGATCCCTTATGGATGATCTCATCTGGCGTTTAGGAATCTTCCCCTCCCAAAAAGCAGAAATCTCGTTGTGAATATTTTTGGCGAGTTTAAAAAGATTTGTGGACAATTCCTCGCAATGGGTATACCCACCGATAGCCCTCTGCTTGGTAGAAGACTGAACTATGTCCAGCCATGCCAACCTCTTTTTTTCTGCCCAACCATCCTTTGCGGACCACCTTAAAACGGTGCTATGCGCCACCCCCAACTCATCTGCAATCTTCCGCAGACTCTTTCCTGTGCTTAAATAAGATCGTAACCCCTCATCCCTCTCAATTGATCGCATATTGATCCCTCCTTACCTCATTTTAACACTCAGTACGTCGTTGGTGTATCTGTTCCGTAACCAGATAATGTAATTTAAAATCTATAACCCACCGTTAAAGTCATCGATGCTTAGGATTATTGCGCCACAATACTTTGCTGAAAATACATTCGCTTCTTCAGAATAACGATCCACCAGATGACACTGCTGCTAAAAGTACTGCCCTGCAATAATTAGCGGAAATATGTTCGTTTCTTTAGTTCAGCTGATTTTTGATGCTTAAAATACTTCCCATCAAGACTTTGCGGTTCTTCAGTGCAGTAACTAATTAGATGAGCCTTCTGGAATGGATAGAAAATTATATTAGTCAACAC
>CAILAO010000801.1 GCA_903832105.1 uncultured Pseudomonadota bacterium
CCCTGAGGAACACGTGGTCCGAATTTCTCATCGGTGGGATCAAAAAATCAAACTGGCTGAAATTCGTGGCCAAACGGCAATGCCCACGCAGAGGGACGTCGGGTTATGCAAAGACAGGATGAAATTCGGGACTCACGAGTAGTAACATAGCAAATATTAAAGAAATTTTCATGCTAACTCCCGTAGAAAAGAATGACTCCTATCCAGAAAGTTTATAATATCGCCGATCGAACGTCTATTCCAAAAAGGAATTGAACATCTACTCTCGTCCAATCAGGCAAGCTTCTTCTTTTTTACAGCTTCAGACAAAAACAGCTTAATTAACGCCTGATAAGGAATGTCTTCTTGTGAACCGATGGCCTTAAGTTCGTTTAGAAGTACTGTTGGTAACCTTATCGAAACAACTTGAGTCGGCGGAGCGTCGGGGAGTTTGATTCCAATATCTTCAAATGATAATTCCTTATCCGTTTCTATCAGTTCAGAAACATCAAAATTATCATAATCTTTAATCTCTCTTCCGTTTTTTCTCTTGTTAAGAACCATAGATCTCCCTTTCTTTTTTAGAAGCGGTTCTTGCTGTAATAACTCTCACTTTTGAAAGTCTCAATGTAAACCCAACCATGAGCACACGGTTTTCGATGCTCTTTCCAAATAAAACATACCTTTTTTCCTTAGAGGTCGAATGTTTTTTATCTTCAAACAATTTGTATCGTAAATCATAAAAAACGCTTTCTGCCTCCAGCCTTGAAACACCATGCTTAGTTTCGTTTTTTTGAATATTCCACTGATCCCAATCAAAAATAACATCAACTACCATACCAATACCCCGACTTTTGTAGTGTCTAACACTACACATTTGATGATACACCATTTCGGTGGAACGTCAATTTGTTTTCTTTTTTGTAACCCGGAATCCTACAAAGCCTTAGAAAGAGTGACGATATCCTGCGGTAACCCCGAATCAGTCGTGTTTCCATTTCCTAACTCACCGGAGGCATTTTTTCCCCAACACTTAACGCCTGTTCCAGTCGAGACTTGAAGGCATGTAAATTCTTCCCCTGCGAAGATCGCCACCCCGACGCCGGAGAGGTCTGATATTTCACGAGGGGTTGTTGAGGACAGGCTTCCCGCGGCAGGTGTGGCGCCCCAACAAAAGGTTTTTTTATCCGAAGTCAAAGCACAGGTGTGTTTTTTCCCAGCGGCAATATCGATAACGGAAGAAATCGAACTTACAGTCTGCGCTGTGCCGTAATTAGTCGTGTTCCCTAAACCTAGCTGTCCCGCGTCATTTCGTCCCCAACATTTTACGGTGCCGCTCGCCATCATCGCGCAGGTGTGATCAACTCCTGCGGCGACTTTTAGGACGTTTTCAGCAAGATTTAATGCGTAGGGTGTGGTGACATCGCTCGTATGGCCGATCCCGATCTGACCATAGGCGTTTGCCCCCCAGCACTTTAAGATCCCGGAACCATCAATCGCACAGGTGTGCTCTTTACCAGCGACGATGAAGGCTACATTTGCAAGAGAACTAGCGCTTATTTCGCGAGGTTTCGTGCTATAAAGGCCGGATACTGGTGCCTGATTGAGACCCATTTGTCCTCGGTTATTCTGACCCCAGCAATTAACAAGTCCAGAGGAAAGTAAGGCGCAAGTATGCGTGTCTCCCGCGGTGATTGCCACTACCCCAGAGCTTAAGCCAAAAACATTTTGCGGTGTGGAGTGACTCATAAGGTCCTCATCTCCAAGCTGGCCCGAAGTTCCAAGCCCCCAACACTTTGCTGCGCCTGCTTTTGTCACAGCGCAGCCGTGAGCAGAACCCACCGCAACCTGACTGATGTCGGAAAGATCTTTGATTCTTACCGGTGTTGACGAGTATGTCGGCGTGTTTTCGATGGGAGTTGCCTCGATTCCTGTGCCAAGCTGTCTTTGTCCATTGGCACCCCAACAATTTACTTGCCCACCAAAGGTGAGAACACAACTAAATGAGGCACTCGCAGTAACTTGCTTTAAGGGGAAAAGGATTGTATCGGTGTAAACAGGGCTCAAAAATTCGTACTTTTCACGCAACTTTAAATAAATA
>CAILAO010000802.1 GCA_903832105.1 uncultured Pseudomonadota bacterium
ATGGCGAAAGCTGCTGCGGTAGCTGATTCTATAACTGACTCAGTTACAAATATCGCGCCGAGTCAAAATGCAGTTTTTGATGCTCTCTCTGGAAAGCAGGCATCAATCATGACCTCGACTGATCTAGGTCTAAATTCAATCAATACCAACGCTGTCAACGCTATAACAGTCAATCCAGGTGTTTCAACTGGCGAGATTAAATTTAAAGAACTTTCAGTGAATGGTGCAAACTATGTCGGGCTGAAAGCGCCGGGAAGTATCACCGCTGATCTCACATTCACACTCCCAGGAAGCGCAGGAACCAACGGGCAGTTTCTTAAGACCGATGGCTCTGGAAATCTTTCGTGGACTGATCAAGCCTCGGCTCCAGTCACTAGCGTAAATACTTTAACAGGTGCAGTGAATCTCTTGACGACTAATATCGCAGAAGGTACAAACCTTTACTACAGCGACGCCAGAGCAAAAACTGCCGCTGTGGGAGATGCGATTACTGATGCCGTCACCGACAAGGCTCCAAGTCAAAACGCGGTATTTGATGCCCTCGCCCTTAAATCGGAGGCGTCGCATAGCCACATTGGTGTCTATGAACCCGCAGGTCTCTCTGCAGATGTCGTAACGACGACTAAGATTCTTAACGGTGCTGTCACAACAGACAAGATTACTGACGCTAACGTGACTTCAGCAAAGATTGCTTCGGGTGTCGATGCAGCTAAAATCGGCGGTGGAAGTGTAGATAATACTGAGTTTGGGTACCTTAACGGTGTTACCAGTGCTATCCAAACCCAATTTACCGGAAAGCAAGCATCTATCACCTCGACCTCTGACATTGTGGCAGGAAGCCTCACGTCAGCTAAGCAAAACGCAATTAGTGTCGCTCCCTTTAATACCGCTGCAGGGAATACCGGTGAACTAAGATTTAATGAACTTGCAGCAAACGGCACGAATTTCGTCGGTTTAAAAGCTCCAGATCTTCTCGCTGCCGACAAAATCTGGACGCTTCCCGCCGCTGATGGTACGAGCGGGCAGGTGTTAAAAACAAATGGTTCGGGAGTTCTCTCGTGGATCGATCAGACGGCCGCCGCTCCCGTATCAAGCGTTAATACGTTGACCGGTGCTGTCACTCTTACAACGACCAACATCAGTGAGGGCACAAACCTTTACTATACGGATGCAAGGGCAAAGGCTGCTGCTGTGGGTGACGCAATTACTGATGCCGTCACAGATAAAGCCCCAAGCCAAAACGCAGTGTTTGACGCACTTGCCCTTAAGTCGGCGACGTCACATAACCACTCTGGTGTCTACGAACCAGCAGGTCTTTCTACAGATGTCGTGACAACGACAAAGATTCTTAACGGTGCTGTGACATCAGCCAAGATTGCAAGCCTTGGAGTCGATTCTGCGAACATCAATACTGGCGCAGTGACCGCAGCCAAGATTGCTGCATGCTCCGACACGCAAATTTTAAAAATGTCAGGTGTGAATTGGGTTTGTTCGAGCGACGCTAATTCAGGCGGGACGGTGACAAGCGTGGCATCTGGAACGGGTCTTACAGGTGGACCTATCACGGGCACTGGCACGTTATCTCTTGCAACATCTGGAGTTGCTGCTGGTACATACACCAAAGTCACGGTAGATACATACGGCCGTGCAACGTCTGGAACTACGCTCGGAGCAAGTGATATGCCGAGCAGCATTGACGCCGCAAAGATTGGCAGCGGCACAATTGATAATACTGAATTTGGATATCTTAACGGTGTAACAAGTGCTGTCCAAACGCAGCTTGATGGAAAAGTCGTTGGACCAGCTTCGGCTACCGACAATGCCATTGCTAGATTTGATGGAGCCACTGGAAAACTTGTACAAAATTCGAGTGTCGTGATTGATGATTCAGGGAATGTAGGCATTGGGACGACGAGTCCACAGACTTCACTCAATGTTGCAGGAACTATAAAAGTTGGGTCTTGGGATTATATCAAAACCATGGTCATAGACGTTCCAGGCGATGGCACCGATTCGTATACACCAGTCGTGTTTCACAGACAAGGGAGTCTGCCGACTGATCCTTATGGTTCCAACATGCGAGGTGTTTTGTCTTGTGGCGCTCCAGGATCTTTGTCATCAGCTGGATATCCTGGACCTGGGACATACTATGGATCTTCTTTTGAGCTTACGATGAATCTGCAATTGTGGAACGGCATACCACCTGTTGCTATATTCAACCATTATTCCGATTATGGCCACCGAGGTTTGGGGAACGCATTTTTTTCAGGCACACATTCGATCTTTATTTTATGGTTTTATCCTGGAACTTATGTTTGCAATTGGAATGGACAATTTGAAATTGCACATACAACGTCGACAAGTGGGATATTATATTCTAACGCAGGTACCACTCAAACCGCATCGATGTTGTCATATGCGTCGCGAAACAAGGTGTTTGATACATCGTTGGTCGAATGTTCCTGGTACAGCAATAATTTCTATGTCAACGGAAGTGTAGGTGTTGGGACGACGAGTCCAACATCGGTATTGAATATTAAAGGTAACAGTGCCGTTCCATCCGCACCTCTAGCTCTTTTTGAAAGTACTTCAGGAGGAGTGCAGGTCGGATTTAAAGGATACACTTCGGGATATGAATGGTTTCTTGCTAATGGTTGGAATACAAACAATGACTTTGAAATATTTAATTATTCTTCTCCAGCAGGGGTAAGAAAAGATGTAATGTTCTTACAGGCAGCCTCCGGCAACATTGGTATCGGGACTTCTTCCCCGATCGGCAAGTTGGAAGTAAATGGTGGTGACATTGTCATTCATGGCGGAACTGGCGGAAACTCAAACAAGGTTATTTTCAAAACCAGCGATAATGGAGATCTTGCTAAGTTTATTGGAACCGAGTCTTATTGGACGGTCATTGGGGCAAATGGAAATGAAGGATGGAAATTTAAGGACGATAATGGTGATGTCGTGATGCAAATTAATGGTTTAGGTGGAAATAATGGTAATGTCGGAATCGGAACAACCAGCCCTGGTTATAAGCTTACCGTCAATGGTCAACCCGCAGCCAATGGGTATACCGCGTTCACTAACTATTCTGATAGGCGTCTTAAAAGAAACATCAGACTGCTTGATGACGGAATTCTCGAAAAAATTATGCAATTGAAACCGTCATCATTTTACTACAACGAACTGACGGGATATGACGAGAAAACTCGCAAAAGGAAGATTTTTGGATTTATTGCTCAAGAATTAATGGAGGTATTTCCCGAAATGGTTAGCAAAACGAACATTGACGGGAAATCTTTTTACGATACAAACTTGAGTAGTCTCAATGTGTACTTAGTGAAAGCCATGCAGGAGCAAGAAAGAAAAGTCGAACTGCTGAGGGATCAAAATCAAAAGCATGAAAATCAGTTGAAAGAGAAAGACCGTGAAATATCCGAATTAAGAACAGACATAGAATTGCTCACGGCATTTATTTGCGCCGAAAAACCCGACGCTGATTTTTGTAAAAGGTAAAAATGGTTTTGTTGCTCGGCGGAAAGGACGTAAGTCATTGCGTAGCTAGTCCCTATTACTCAATTGATCACTTCGAGCAGAGCGCCATCCAATCCTTCGATCCTTCGACACAGCGAACGCCCGTTCCGTCATAACAATCCACATACCTGAAAACAGCGCCGGTTTGCTTTTCATCCGAAGCGCAAGGAGGTGGCGCACCTACCCCGGAGGATCGGAAAAGAAAGCTGTCACTACTTGAACAGAGTGTCACCCAGCCTTCTTGAATGTTATTGGCCGCTGCCAATGGAGAGTCAAGGGAGTCATACACCCACGCCGAATCGACATAAAACGAACCGCGTCGAAACTCGGGCGGACAGGTTGTATCAGCAATCAGACGGGTCTCCGGTGCACGCTTAGTGTCAACGCAAAAAGATATCTCTGCGACGCCGTGAACGTTAAAACCCGATACATCGTAGACGTGACTTGCCCCTTTTTTGGGATTTCCAACAGACATCTGCCCTATAGATTCCATGCCGATTGGACAGGTTTGTCGCGTACCAAGATCATGCATCTCCGGGGTTTGTAGGATGCGCAAAACAGCAGTCTGCTGAACAATGTGATGTTTGGCACGCTCTTCCATCTGTGAGAAGCCAAGATTTGAGTCCTCGACCAAATGATAACCAATCGTACGCTGGTTGACAAACCATCCACCAAGTTTTTCAGAGTATACCGAGCTGTCCCATCGGACCATACCGAACATGGTTTGTCCGCGTCTTGCAAGAAAGAATCTTTCGCGGCCGAGGTTTTTTACTTGCTCAGTTCCCTCTTGGACTTGTTCAATCACCACGCCGTCAGTCAGCGTTTGAAGCTCCGCGTCGAGGCTCCACTTTTCCCCACTTGGGCCGGGAGCTTCATTGGCTCCATCAAACGCGGTCGAGTAAACTCCGTTATTGATTGGGGGTTTCGTAAGGCTAACCTGGTCGTAAAAATCACTTTGATAGGGAACCTCATAGGATTCTTTTTGCGTTACCCCACATTCTTGTTTTTGTGGCAGTCCGCATTTTCCATTCTCAAAATCATCCCAGGAACTGCAAAGATAGGAGTGAAAATGCGAACGGAGTGTCCACGAAAAATCGACTTTCCGTGGTGCCAACACGCGTCCCAGAGAGTAGGGCCAGGTGAGATATCCCTGCTCGGCCAAAACAAAAAGCCTGAACCGTCCGGGGTCAAAAATCCAGCAATTGTGAGTGCCAGGATCGTACTCTCCGACCTTCTTGCAATCGGCTTCCGATAACTCGCTGTAACAGGCGTTTGGAAAACAGGGAAACGACTCAGAGACAAGGTACAAATACTGGTCATCAAAAGTAAAAACTTCACCATAAAAGTTGTGTTGAACAAAATCCTTCCGCCACATTGCAAAGTTTGCATCGAGTTTTGTTTTTGATTTGAACGGCTGGAGCGTGTTGGTAGGCGAGAACCAGCCTGCATCTGTTCGCCCTTTGCACTCTTCCCGTGTCAGAACAGTTCCAGGTTTCGTAGGATCATCATTTTCCGTGTCACAACGGATCTCATATAATACACCAACATAAGTATCGTCAGGAAGCTCGCTATCGAACCATGCTGCGATGTCTTCCGGGCTACTCGCATTACTTTCGATCGTTACGGGATCTTTGGTGTCCGTCGTTTTGTTGGCGGCATCCTTGGTTTTGCCTCCGTGTTGAAAAAAGCGGCAGCCGAAAAAAACATGACCAGTGATCGTTAAAAAAAGCGCCATGAGAACTAGCTGTTTATTTGTTTTCATCCGACACCTTCTTCTTTTATGTTAGAATCACTTCGACGAGGCTTATTCAGCCTAAGACCTCCTGGTCCGAGTTTTGCTTTGGAACCTTCTGTTCTGAGACAGGCCCTCGAATCAATCCTTCGGAAAAAAGCTCCAAAGCTTTAGGTGAAATTGATAACTGACTAATGTTATTTGGAAAAATGGATAAAAAGCGTGCCAATTTCTTAGGAAGCGTGATTTTGCCTCTCCCGATCACTCGTGTTTAAATAAACGCTAGCTAATAACGCGTTGATATGACTGGATTTATTTCTCGACGCTCAAGTTTTTGTGATAGCTTCCGATGTATATGTAGATAGGGAATGCGCTAACGAGGGGGTTCTATGAACACTTTCTACAAGAGTTTTGCGATAACATTTTTTTTCATCGGTGCTATCGGACTAGCGCCTTTTTCTCATGCTGAAGAATATAACCTATC
>CAILAO010000803.1 GCA_903832105.1 uncultured Pseudomonadota bacterium
AGAGGGACCCCTACACGGCGGGCCATCAGGAACGGGTTACGCAGCTGGCGTGCGCGATAGCCCGGGAGCTGGGCATGCCGGACAAACAAATCAGCGGCCTTCGGATGGCCGCTTTCATTCATGATATCGGAAAGCTGTATATTCCCGCCGAGATTTTAAGCAAATCCGGAAATTTGACGGAGGTCGAGTTCAGCTTTATCAAAATCCATCCCCAGGCCGGGTATGATATTTTGAAAGGTATACAATTTCCATGGCCGGTTGCGGACATTGTCCTTCAGCATCACGAAAGAATTAACGGATCCGGTTACCCCAAGGGCCTTTCGGGAAAGGACATTCTTTTCGAGGCAAAGATCATCGCAGTGGCGGACGTCGTGGAGGCCATGGCCAGCCATCGTCCATACCGGCCCACCCTCGGAATGATCAAAGCGATGCATGAGATAGAGGAAAATAAGAATATATTATTCGATGCTTCTGCCGTGGACGCTTGCGTGACGATATTGAACAGGGATAAACTATTTTGGAAGATCGAACAAAGCGCTTGAGATGATTTCGAATCCCCAATGGCCGGTTGTAGGGCTCTCTTAAATCTTCCAAGACAGATTTTTAAAAATTTGATAGTATACATCATCGAATTTTGTGCCCATAGCTCAATTGGATAGAGCATCTGACTACGGATCAGAAGGTTGCAGGTTCAACTCCTGCTGGGCACACTTGATTTTTGTTCGAACTCAGTACCGTAGACGGGTAAAAACACCGGACACGACCGTTGTCCCGTTTTTATTACTAACCAGACTGTAGATCTTTGGCTTAATCCACAAGGCAAAACAGCGCATGAAATCGATCAGTTGTTTGAAGTGAAAGTCGATGAGAAATTTGTGTGCTGCGTTTCATAAGTGATCTACTGCGCCCCAGGCATTTTGATGTCAAAACTAGATGTACCGGACTTTTTGTAGCCCATATCCTCGATAAGAACTTTTGTGTTGAGTGGAATTTCTCCCGCATCCTTACCAAGAAAGAGCACTTTAAAGATGGCATAAGCTCCGGATCTTTTTACGAGCGTCAGAAGACCCATTCCCTCGCGTTCAGACGGTCTCAAAGAAAACTTGTTGTGAGAGCCTTTAAAGGCTAGGGCTTGAATACTCTTTTTCTTAAAGAAAAGCGTAGCTGATCCCACAAGAAGGTAGTCCCCCTGTTTGTCAAGAATGACTCCGTCGTAGCCAAAAGCTTTTGCAAGCCACCGATAAAGTACCTCGACATTATAACTAGTAGGAGCCTTTTCTTTTGAGATGATCTCCTGCTCGTTATTAGCAATTCTAAAGGCAACCCATTCTTTGCTTTGATCACTCGATGCATTCACGTACACGTCTGCGTCGAAAAGTTTTAGCAAGGTATTTAAATCGAGAGGCTTGTTTGCCTTATCGTCATCTTCAGGTCCTCCGGGGAGTGTTGGTTCGGATATTGGTCCGTTTGTCGTGGACTTCCTTCCTTTCTTCTTAACCTCAAAGTCGTTCAATTTCCATGACCATGAAAGGTCTGTCGATTGGACAGCATGATAAAGGCCGAGTCGATTAAAAGACTCAAGATCAAATTCCAAAAATTTTGGTGACTTGCTGTAGGTATCGTCTACAAAAGCGACGCGTATCGGGTACTGCATCAGACCGGTGACACCACCTTTCCGTGTCTTGCTTTTTATTTTTGTGTTCACCTGGTTAACCCAGGTCTTGATGTCGGGGGTATCAGGGGTGTCAGGACTCTTGCCAGACTCGCTTCCCGCAGATATAGCGACATTGCCAATCGCAAACACCAAGCAAAATACAAGCGCGGCCACGACACTCTCCGAAAGAAAACGTTGGCCTGAATTTTTTCTTAGCATATTTATTCCCCCTAAAGTTTTATATCGCAGGCTACCATGCTAGCCCAGCTCCCGATCCCCAAATATATTGATTATAATCGACGCCTTTAATAGAGGTGTCGACGACGTTTTCTTCTTCCACTTTTGGATTCGATAGATTGACCGTCTCAAAAAAGCCATACGCCAAAACCACTAGTTTTAGAGGCACTTGACCGACTTTAAACTTTAATACACCAATCCAGTAGGCATCAAATCCAAACCGCTTTGATGTCACTGCGGATCCTTTCATCTTGCCAATGGAAAAAGTCCGGTCGTTTGCCCCCCAAAGCCTTATGGTATACCAGTTTGAAAGCCACTCGATGCCTCCTTCAATATTAAGACTCAGTTCGTTTTTTACCCTAAATCGTTTGACTTCAAAATGACTCTCTACAGGAACTGGACGAAGGGTGTCGAAATTCCAAAGACCGATTTTGGGGACGATATCGATACGGTCGACGAAAGCAGGGAGCCCTAATCCCCAGGATTTTCCGAACGTAATCTTATTCCACGACATGTTGACTTCTTGATCGTATTGCATGGCTTTAACTTTTGGTACTGAATCAGCGTATAAGCGGAGTCCTTCAAGCGGGCCGCCACGTATTTCCAAGAGTGCTGAAATGAGTGTTGATTGGTCCAGAACCGGGTCATCGGCAAGGATAGCCGGTACACCATAGCGAACTCCAATATACCCGGAGGCGGTTGAATCTTTAAGGAACGATTGCATTTTGCGGAAGACAGTGTTGTATTCATTCTCCCATTTTTTATGGTGTTTTTTATGAATTTTTGCCAACGCTTCTGCGAATCTTTCGGAATTTTTTCCGCGCCCCTCAGCCGAATGAGCCCAAATAACTTGAGGAAGTTGTTTTTTCCGCTTAATCGCTTCGCTATCCCAGGCGATACTTCGAAGCACCATTTTGTCATCAGCTTTCCCTTTCTTCCCTTTTCTAAGACGCCCCTTCCCTAGAACCTCACTTATCCAGATTCCACTTTTCTCGTTTAAAGAAAGTTGATATAAAACAAGTTCGTCAGGCGGATTTACGTCTTTCAATTCCTTTTTTTTAGCTCCCGGAAGCCTAATCGGACGCCCTGTAAACTTAAACGAATTACGGTGAATATCCACATCCGTAAACTGCCAGGCCATAGGTAGGCTATCAAGAAGCATGACGGCTAAAAGATCAACAAATGTTGTGTCTTCCAGCATCAAAAGATTCCATCTTGATGCGGGAATTTCGACTTCAGAAACATCGAGTATGTTTTGATCTCTTTTATCTTTTTTAAACGAATCTTCAGATGTCCTAGAACCCTTTTTTTCGTCTTTTAGCAGTGTTTCATTTGAGAAATCCGGAAGTAGTCGTTGAAATCTAAAACGCAGTTTTTCCTCATATTCGTAGACCCAAAGTTCCCATTTAATTTTTTTCTCCGGGTCCTCAACAACCTTTTCTCCGACATCGCACGCATAGGAGTGAAAAACCCCCATGCCATAGGGCCCTTCTTCGGCAAGTAGCGCCTTCCCTAGATTGTTGCAACCAGTTTTCCACCAAGCATCTTTCGTTTTTCCGAAAATTTCAGTGTTCCAGTCGAGTTTTTCTTCCTCGCTGTCTCCTTGTTCCCAGATAATCCGAATGTGATTTTCTTCGACTGGAACAGTCGCGGATAACTGTCCCGGTGCGCAAAAAAGAATCACAGCCAGTAAAATCGTAACACTAATGCCAACGTTGCCTACACGCATCCGACACGGTTTCTTTTTTGCTGTGGTCAGCATATCAATCAATACTACTCTCCGCTTACCCCGCTATTAATAGCTGCAATCGTGACATTGTCCTTAAAAATAGCTATGGCATTGGCCCCAAGAAACTTGACAACTTCGGGGCTTTTTTCAACAAAATCACGGTTAATGGGCTGCATCTTCTTGCCATCAAAAATATAGATGAATTTACTTGTAGATTGCGCATTCATCCAACTATAGATTTCCTCACTCGATTTTCCTTTGATATCGAAAAAAGCGTTCCCAAAGCCCTCAAACGCAAAACTTCCTCTGAGAAGCACCAGGATTTTGCGAAGCAGATCTTGTGTCCACGGCTTTGATCCCTTTAATTGCGCTACAATCTGTTGTCCCCTGACAACAAAAGTTCCCTTCGAATCGAAGACTGCACTTTGTCTTTCAAGTCTAAATCCGGGAGATCGCCTAATCATGGGTACGAGCGCGAGTAGGTCTTTCTTCGCTGCAACATCGATTCGATAGCCGCTGTTTCCAGATCGCAAATCGCGTGCTTCGCGCGCCCATTCGCTTTCGCTGATGTTCGAGCCGAAACTATTAGCCATGATACTGATAGGTCCTTCCGATACGTCTACCAGTGAACGCAAAGAAATCGCTCTAGCCTCGGGCAAAAAGCTTCTATTGATTCCTGCGACGTTGCTCATTTTAGCGCCTGACCTGACGCTGAAAGACAGTTCGGGACCAACATCGGTCATATTTTGCTTCATATTTGGACGGAGCTTATCGAGCACGAGAAAGATTCTTTGTCGTTGAAAGGTTTCAGCTCCAGCCATGACGATGCCCGTGCTATCGTTTTCTCCAGCGGAAGCGGCTGAACCTGGAGGAAAGATTTCGAGGAGAGGTATCCATTTTCCATCGCGTGGCCTTTTCGATGGCGGAGAAACCTCGACCGGTAATCTGAGACCCGTGAGTTCCCCCTTGAGTGACTTTTCAGTCCAGAAGACGTCACCATTTTCAACGCTTGTGATCCGGCTCTCGTAACCCACTGTGTCCGGCTTTTTAAGCGCTGATTCAACTTTTTTCTCGACAGTGGCCACTTTGACTTCGGGCTTTGGGGTCTCTGTGGGTGTTGGTGTAGCCGCCATGGTCGGCGTTGGCTCCGTAATCGGTTTCGGACTGTTGATAATCGTTTTCCCTTCTTGTTTTAGAGTGAAAACACTGACTTTATCGGTCGTTGCCTGTTTGAAGATGCCGATCTCGTCATGTTTTGAAGCGAGTGAGAAGTTTTTCTCGCCTGCCTTAACCGTGAATTCTCCTCCCTTTTTCTCTTCTTTGGTCGCTTTTGCAGAAAGCGAC
>CAILAO010000804.1 GCA_903832105.1 uncultured Pseudomonadota bacterium
ATCAAGGCTGGCTATCGGCGCATGGCGCGTCAGTGGCATCCGGATGTCTGCAAAGAGCCAAACGCTAACGAGATGTTCCTGGAAATTGGAAAGGCTTATGACATTTTGAGCGATCCAAGCCAAAGAGCCCGTTATGACGTTGGTCTGGTCTATGACAATCGGCTCGAAAAGAAGCTCAAAAAGAGCAAATACGACAACAATGGTTATCGCTCTCCATTGCGCTGCGGAAACATTCGGGCTGAGGGAAGTGATGTGCTGGGCCGCTTTGTCGTCTCGAAAATTCTCGGCTGGGACGATATTGTCGATCGACATGGGCGCACCCTGGTTGTGTCTTGGGCAATGGGCGCAGACCGTCCAACAGAAGTGTGGCTCTAATGAGCGATAACTTTTGGCACGTTGTTGGAATTCTCGTATTTGCCCTTCCGTTCCTGCTTATCCGCCTGATGGATAAGCAGACGGATCGGGAAGTGAAACACAAACGAGAATATTTCGAGAGAACTTCCCACATCGACTACTCCTTCAACATCGGAGTAGGTCTGGAGCCTGGCAAGGTCAATCAGGTATTTCATGTTCAACACCCAAATGGCAGTGAAGAATGGGTAACAGACCCAAATGCTTATCCGAGTATCCGTGGCGCGTGGATGTACACGCCATCAATACAATTTTTCGAAGCACTTAGGCGCGAGTTTGGTGGACGAATACCCACACGCGCAGAAATAGTTGAATTCTTCAACAACCCATCGAACCCAGGAGAATAACCATGAATGACATGCTGCAACCCAACGCGCAATACCTTACTCCCGAAGATATTGGCTTTGCTTACCTGAAACTGCCACCCGAGCAAAAGGTCATCATCGACGACCTGGCAAAAAAATTGGTTGTAGGAGTGAAAACCCGTAATCAGGGTAAGGTACAAGTTCAGTTCAGTGAAATGAACGCCCTTGAGGTGCTTGCCAAAACCGGTATTTGGATTATCGAGAACGATGCGACTCATAACGGGAAACCGCTATGAGTCGTGATCCGTATGACCGACATCTTGACCCGCCCGATGACCCGATCTACTCGGATTGCGAAGGTTGTAAGAAAACCTTTCGCACCGATGGCGAACTGACCAAGGTCACAATCTCACGCTGGTACCACCTGTGGCTGTGTGAAGAATGCGTTGAAAAACGCGAGAAAGAATTAAAAAATCTAGAAGAACTGGAAATCGTTTGATGAAAAATATTGCCTACAAAAGAGGCAATGATTTTCTAGACGAAGTACTTACTTCACTAACCAAAGATAATATGATAGCGGTTAGTGGAGTAAGTTACTCCACTTTGGCAAAAAGATTTTACTATCATCGTTTTAATTATCACATTGGGTGGGATGCACCGAAAAATCAATGCATCGTCACCATAAAAAAGAAAGGAAAATATGGCTGACAACCATAAGCACATCACCTACAAAGACCTGGCCCTGCACCTGATGAAAATGGGCGTAGATCACCTGGCATCCTACCTCGCCAATCTGAATCAA
>CAILAO010000805.1 GCA_903832105.1 uncultured Pseudomonadota bacterium
GGTCGTTAGCGGGTCTTTCTCAACATCACAAGTGAGCGGGTTGTTCTCCACGCGAACGACGACCTCATGGCGAACGAACCAGGTCACGCATCCTCCTCATGAAGATGAGAAAGACCTGCTCACAAGTCATTGCAGCCCGACATCGAAGACTCGGCGGCTGAATTCCGTCGTGAGCGGTTCGACCTACAAGAGAACATCATCATTCACAGGCGTATGTGACATCTCTCTGAACGAGCGACCCGCTAACAAGGGCTTGCAGCGGACTCGGAAGGGGCGCGGGGAAACTGAACGGCGTAGGTCGGGTTTCGTGGCCGCGCCCCTTCCGAGCCGCTGAAGCCTATCGTTCGCCGTAGTCAGAGTATAATTGTCAACTATTAAAAGGAGGAGTAGATGAAAAATAAGCATATTCAAAAGAGAAGTATAAATGTTGTTATTGTTGTAGTAATTATCAGTTTTATATGGTCTATTCAGCCTGTTAGCGCATATGAGAAGGAAATCAAAGCGATTGCTACGGGAATGGCTGAAAAGATTATCAAAACAGGAAAAAAGAGTGTTGCTGTTGTAGATTTTACAGATTTACAGGGGAATGTGACAGAATTAGGGCGATTCATCGCGGAAGAATTTTCTGCCTCGTTATTAAGTGCGGGAGAAGGTTTTGAACTTATTGATCGAACTCACCTACAAAGCCTTCTCAAAGAGCATAAATTATCAACAACCGGATTAATTGATCCTCAAACTGCAAGAAAATTAGGACAAATTGCTGGTGTAGAAGCTCTTATTACAGGGACGATTACTCCATTTGGAGAGAGTGTACGATTATCAGCCAAAATTTTAGATGCCGAGACAGCGAAAGTTATTGGTGCGAATACTGGAGATATTCCGAAAACTGAAGCGATTAAAGAACTTCTTGGAAAAAGTATAACAACTGATACAGGAACAGAATCGGATAGAAAGACTACTTTCAAAACAACGACAAATTCTAAAACGATTACTGTTAAGAGCATTTTTTCTGAGATGAGTGCAAACATTTATTGTCACCAATTACCGAGAGGAGAGTGTATCGGATTTCATATTATCCGTAATATTCCTGTTTTAGAGAAATTATTTGGAGTTGGCCCAGTAGTATGTAGCCATCCTGTAGATGGGAACACCCCAGCAGTTTTTTATATTGACGTTGAAGGAGGAAAACCGTTAGAGTTCAAAGTATTCCGTCATCCAAGCGGAGATGGGAGCCTCGTAGAAATATGGGCAGGCGATAAAATGCTATTTGGGGAAAATATCACTCAACCCAATTGGCAAAGTGTTTCTGTTCCAATCCCTCAAAACGTTCAAAAAGTGGAACTTCGACATATCATTACAGGAGGGTACTTTGAACAGTTGTATTTCTCTTTTGGAACAGAGTACCTTACAAATTGAAATCTCAAAATCTAACCATAGAGAAGGAATTGGCTTTATATGAAAGTATCGTGGCGGCGAACAATCGCTTGCAGCGGACTTTGAAGGGGCGCGGGGAAACTTTGGTGGCAAGTGTCAAGTGCGGTGGCCGCGCCCCTTCAAAGCCGCTGAAGCGGAGCGTTAGCCGCTATCTTCCTTACACCTTAAAAGTGGTCATGAAAAATATTCCTAAAAGATATTGACAATTTGAATAATAGTTCTTATAGAGCAAGGAAGGACAGTGTATAAGTGGAGACATCGTGTTACAGAAAGGATTATTTCCTGCGTATATCAATGGGTATATCTTGAAGGAGACCAATAGCATTGCCACAAACTACTGATGTCACCGTATTAAAATCACAGTTTATCGAATACTTTGAGGATATTCTATCAGACGGAGAAATCATCGGAGAGATGAAAACAGATCACGGAATCATTGATTTCTTGGCTGATATTGAACTCCTTGAGGGGAAAACGATTCTGCATGTGAAAGATGTGACTATATACCCTCGTTCCAAGTCAGAATTGAAAGGGTTAGTCATCCATGAGATGCTCAAGCTAAAAACTGAGTTGATAGATGCCGCATACCAATTGGGATTTAAAGGATTGCGAATTACAGGGCAACGAGCTGAACACAGTACCTCAGCAAATCCAGGCTATGTTATCGATAGATTGATCGATTTGAAAATGCGTTTTAAAAGGAGGAAGATGAACGATGCTGAACGTGAAACCAAGTCCAAACGATAAAATGGTACAGAAAATTCAACGTGATGCTAAAAAAGGGATGCTTATCTCAGATGCTATAGAAAAACTCTCTACATGTGGCGTTCCAATTACGCAGTCAATCCGTATCATTAGAATAGCTTACGGAATAAGCCTTGCTAAAGCCAAAAAAATCGTTGAAAGCCATCCTGTTTGGAAAGAGATGTTTGACACAACAAAACCATATCATCATGAGTTAATCAATCATCTTCATGAATTGAGTGATGAGGATAGCCAAAAAGTCTCTTCATGTACCTATACCTATATAGAGAAAGTTTGTATTCACAAGCGACGAAAATGATGGTAAATGATAGGGAAAGGAGACGGCTAACAATCGCTTGCAGCCGACCGGGAAGGGGCGCGGGGAAACTGTGGTGGCAACTGTGAGGTTTCGTGGCCGCGCCCCTTCCCGGCGGCTGAAGCGGGGCGTTAGCAACTCATGTGGAAAAAAATAATCACTCTTCACAGATGTATTTGACTTGACATCTCTTTCAAGAGAAGATCTCAGTGTATGGGAGAAGAGACAAGATACGGTACGAGACGATCACAGACGAGACGAGACGCTCACAGAACAGAA
>CAILAO010000806.1 GCA_903832105.1 uncultured Pseudomonadota bacterium
AGTTAAAAAGATTGCCTTTAACAAAAGTTATCATATATGAACGTTGCTCCTGAAATAAAACCCTTCATTTGCCCGAAGAGGTTTTTTTATATCAAATTGCTGCATAATTTTCAAAACTTTCTCGGTAGCAAGATTAGAGAATGTAGTAATATCATGCACTTGATCTATCGAAAGAAAGTCTGGCACCAGTATCTCGGCCTGCTTTTTCCTCTTCATTTCTGGGTCTGTCGAATATTTAACAGATTGAATTACCTTTGCATCAAGTACTGACAAGCTTTCGATTCCATTGAACAAATAGAATTTTGTGCTGTTTGAACGGGCATTACCGTCCGTAAAAACAACTCCTTCATGAGCTAGAATATCAAGAGAGAAGCGAAGAAAAATAAGATCTTCGTTTTTTGCTTGGTTACAAGCTACCATGGGCGTTTTTAGTCCAAAATATAATGGCACATAATCATGAAGTGGTCTTCCGGTTGGTGGGACAATCTTCTCCGAACGCCCCCTTTGAACATCCTCATTGGAAAGATCTGTATGGGGTAGGTTATTTACTTTGTTGTAGGCTAATAATCCCCTAGCATGAAAAATGCTACGAAGATTTTCGGTATGCGTCATATGGCTTGCTGCAGTGAGGAAAAATCGATCATGAATTTGTCTAAAAAGAGGTTGCATCATTAAACTGTTTTCTGGTCATGTGTAAAATCCTCACAACTGATCCTTGATGTGTTCCTTATATTCCGTTGTGAAGTTTACTTCAACAAAATATCTCCTTTAGGATATCTCGCTACAAAATCTTCTGGAAGATGAAACCGTTGCCTGTTTTTATAATTTTGCCAGGTTCGTTGGAGCGTTGAATGTCCCATCCAGATGCTGATGTTAGTAAATGATTGTCCCAATGCGAGCATCAGATCTGTAAAGCCTTTTCGTCCTGCATATAAAGTGATGCCTTCACCAAAATGCAAACGCATAGTCTTTTCCAGTGGTCTTCTGAAAATGTCCGAGGCAATGATTTCTAGTCCTTTTCTCTGTTGATCGAATAGAATTGGAATTGGCTTCCAGCGTTCCTCAAAAGTTAGTGTAATGATTTTGGTTTGAAACACCCATAATACTTTGTAACTGCCTGGCGTCGTTTCGATACGATATAGATTTGATTTTTTTAGCGAGTCAATTTCATTTGGTCTTAAACCAAACCATACCGATAGAAATAACCAGTTGAAATTTGTTTGATTAAGTTTATTGCGGACGAGATTTAAAGATTCTGGTGAGAGGGGTTTTGATGGTCTTGTCACTCCTTTAGATTTTTGAAAATTCGCATCAACCAATCGTTGTCTCTCGTATCCCCGAGGTGGGGGAATTGGCAAAAATGGCCGCGCAAGTTTTCGACAGATAAAAAACCCCCACAAGTTTGCAATTTTGAGAATTGATTGCAGATATTGCACACTTACTTGTTTGGTGAAAAAGTAATCGTAGATTCGATCGTAATGATAGAACCATTCAGAAGGTTCAATGCCAACTGCTGCGATCATCCGTTGTGCTGAACGCCATCCCACATATGCACGAGTAGTACGTTTTCGATTTTGCTCAATATTGCTATTGCGGGAACGAATGAATCTAGCTTCAAACTCAGCTACAAATTCACTGGGAAGTATTGCGTCATAACGAAGTTGCTCAACTGCTATTTCCTGTGCAATTTTTCTTAGTTGTTCCTCTTGCCTTTTAATTTGGAGCTGCGCATTGAGTTGTTTTGCTCTTGCTTGCGCTTCTATTTTCGTCATAAAATTATTGAAACCAAGAGAAGACCATCGAGGTTTAGGAATATCCCAATGTCGTTTTGGTTTCTTTGCATTTGATTCAGGAGCATCAGCCTTTTTAAAGGATATGAAT
>CAILAO010000807.1 GCA_903832105.1 uncultured Pseudomonadota bacterium
AGTGGCATCCTTCAAAGAATGGCGAACTAACACCGAAAGATGTTTCTGCCGGGGCAAACAAAAAAGTATGGTGGAAATGTCCTGCGGGCGATGATCATGAATGGCGAGCAACTATTAATCATAGAACCAATGGCACTGGCTGTCCCAAATGTAATCCTGCTTGGTCCATTCCCGAATTAAGAATATTCTGTGAATTAAGAACAGTATTTCCGACCATCCAACACAGAGCTATCTTAAAAGGGCATGAAGTTGATATTTACATACCAGAAGTAAACGTCGGCATTGAATATGATGGCGTGTACTGGCATCAAGATAAACACAAAAAAGATCAATTGAAGAATCGGGGTCTAGCCCCCTCAATACTTTTAATAAGAGCAAGGGAGAAAGGGCTTTCGGTGTTGAGCCCTAACGATATTCGTATTGGAAAGAAAGGCGTCTCGGTTTCAACAATCAAAATAATACTAAGAATTATTTTGAATCAGCAAAATATAACATCGCCCGAAATGATAACTAAAATCTGCGCATATCTGAAAACCAAAGAGTGGATTGCATCTAAGCAGTTTAATAAACTATATTCAGAACGAAAGCTGGTACCGTTTGAAAAATCATTAAACTATTTGTTCCCAAATATTGTTAAAGAGTGGCATCCAACCAAGAACGATCTATTATTGCCCGAACATTTCACCCCAGGATCAGGAAGAAAGATCTGGTGGCTTGGAAAGTGTGGGCACGAGTGGCAAGACTCTATAAACCATAGAACAAGCGGCAGGGACTGCCCTAAGTGTAGATATAAAAAAGTTAGTCAGACGTGGAAAAGAAAAAAAATAAACCCTGGCCAATTAGTGCTCTTCTAACCACACTTCCTCTATCGACTCAAATGGGTTCTTAATGTCATTTGTGTTTGTAAGAATGCTGTCAATGGACAGCGCTCGCCCAAAAGGGGGCGTTAACACTTTGTTAACAGTTTTGCTCCGCGAATCACATCTGTCGTTCGATATTTTCTCAAAAAGCCCTCGAACATAACGACATGGCGTTGTCGTTTTAGGCCGTATGATTTCTCTGTTTTAAGGTGTTATAGGTCAGGCATGGTACTATGACCTGACAAACCTTCCTGCTATAATTACAAATCTTGGCGATGCCGTTATGTACGGTACGCAGAAAAACACATTTGGGGGATATGATGGCAGCGCAGATGCGGTCGAAGGACTCACCATTAAGAAAGTGTCAGCAATGCGGTAAAAAGTTTCGATCTTCAAGAACTGCAGCTGAAGCGTATGTCGCAAAATACTGTTCACAGAAATGCTCCCGAGAATCACTAAGCAAAAAAAGGTTTTTCTCAGAATTTTAATTATGCCTGGCAGAAGGTTATCGACTTACGGGAGGAGTTGTGGACGCTATATGGATGGAGATAACAGCACACCAGATGTAGGAAGAAGCTATACAGCATGAAAAAAAACCGAACAACATTCAAAGTTCTAGATCTCTTCTGCGGAGCGGGAGGATTTTCGGCCGGTTTCAGACAGGCGGGTTTTGAGATCGTGGCAGGTATTGATAATGATCCCCAAGCGCTTAAAACTTACGCACGAAACTTTCCTCGGGCGGACGCTCTCCAATTAGACTTGTCCAAGCCGCAGGCTTTTGAATCCAGCACAATTAGAAAAGAAGCTAACAAAAAAATAGATGTGATTATTGGCGGTCCTCCCTGCCAGGGTCTTTCAATAGCAGGGTGGCGCCTAGCTGATGATCCGAGAAATAATCTTTATAAGGCGTTTTTAGGATTTATTAAGCATGTCAGGCCTTCAGCTG
>CAILAO010000808.1 GCA_903832105.1 uncultured Pseudomonadota bacterium
TAAAACTTGAGGATGGAAATATAATCCTAGGGATATCAGGTGGTTACATATCTGTTTTATTTATGGGCTGGTAAAATAAGCTATTTTAGATCAGAACCTTTTTTTAAGGCTTCCCAGAGTTTTTTGTCTTTCTCAGATCGTTCAGCCTCACGCTCTATTTTCGCCTTTTCTTTTTGCGCGATTTTTTCATTCTTGCGATCGGCCTTTGCTTTTTCGTAAGCCTTTTTTCTCTGGAGTTTCAAAAGCTCCTTGGTGGGGACTACGTCAGGATTTTTTATGAGTTTCTCGTCCTCACTTTTGTTCATGATCTTTGACCGACTTGCCTGATGATTTGTCAAGACGTGCGGCAATTTCTCGAATTCGAGAAAGCCCCTTTAGTTCCGTGTTTTTCGGCGCTGTCTCAAGTGGTTTATCCTTAGTCTCCTGAGGTTGCGGCAAAGGAGTTGCTTGAGTCGTCTTCACGGATTCACTTGAACGTTCAAGCGTAGGACCTCTCGCCTGCCGATAGGACGAAGCCGCAAAAGCTCTTGGTACCTGCACTTGCTGCGCTTCAATAGCATCGAGCTTTGTGGATAGCATCGTACTTTCCTGTGTCATCTTGGTGGTCTTCAAAAGTTCTTCTTTGAAGGCCGCTTCCGGCGACAATGCTGCTTTTCCGAACGCTGTCTGCCTAGTCTCCTCAGGAGCTTTTTGCCCCTTAGAAATCATACCCAAGCACTCAAGCCTTCTTTCCAAGCACGGCTCAGCGACACCGAAAAAGATGGCCAACTTTTCAATGTCATTAAGTTTTTGAAACGCCTTCTTAGTCATGCCTTTTGGCATTAAGAGCGCCGCAGCAAATTCATCTGCAAGCAGTTCTTTTTTTTCTTCCCCAGTCTCACCAGATGACCTTCTGTCTCTAGAGTTTGCCGATAGATGTCCAAACGTATATCGACTTAGGGCTGATCGAGTTTCTCGGAAGCCGCTCGCTGACCAATCGCCCCTGGCCAGATAGGGCTGGATATCAAGAAAGTAATGACCTAGAAGGTGAGCCAAGAGAAATCTTTCCTCTGGACCATTAATGTCAGGCTGAACAATCGCTGAGATGCTGAAGATCCCTTTCTCATCTTTAACGATAATCACACCCTGGTCATCGAGAAATTTCTTTTCGAGCCAAATCCCCATATTTTTATAGATTGTTGCTATGTCGAGCTTTGGCGATGTTGCCTTTTCCCCGGCAAAATATTTTCGGACAAGAACTGCTAAAAATTCCACATCTTCCTTAGAAGCTACACGGACAATTTCAGGGAAAATTGCTATCATAGTAGGCTCCCTATGTTAATATTCTAGCTCCCCCATCTATATTGTACTTTGACATGATGAAGAACGTCACCTTAAGAGCCGCCTTGGCATTACTTCACAACAAAATTGATAATTTTATCAGGAACAAAGATTTCTTTAATAATCGTCTTGCCTTCCAAGTGCCGCGCGACATTCTCCATAGCCTTTGACTTCGAAACAATCTCTTCTTTCCCGGTGTTTTTTGGCACCTCAACTGTTCCTCGAAGCTTTCCATTAACCTGAATTGAGAGCGTAATCATGCCTTCAACAACGAGAGCTGAATCAAAGGGAGGCCATGTCTCGTAAGCTAGAGTTTCACTTCCGCCGAGTCTTTCCCATAACTCTTCACCAATGTGTGGCGCAAAAGGACTCAATAAAAGGCTCAAGATCTTGGCTGCGTTTTTGCTGATGCCATTTTCTTTATAGGCAAGATTCACAAACTCCATCATCTGCGCAATGGCCGTATTTAGACGGAGGAGATCGGTATCCTCCGTTACCTTTTTAATCGTTTTGTGGAGCGCCTTTTTAAGTTCCTCTGAATCCTCCCTCTCATGAATCATGTTAGAAAGATTGTTGTCTTCCCCCACAACAATCCGCCAAACCCGTTTCAAGAATCGATGACATCCCACGATGCCATTAGTCTGCCATGGCTTCGTAGCTTCGAGTGGACCCATAAACATTTCATAGAGCCTAAAGGAATCCGCGCCCCACTCACTGATGACACAATCAGGATTAACAACGTTGCCGCGACTCTTCGACATTTTTTCGTTGTTTTCGCCGAGAATCATGCCTTGATTAATTAATTTCGTAAACGGCTCTTTAACCGAAACAAGTCCCGCATCATAGAGAACTTTATGCCAAAATCTCGCGTACAAAAGATGCAGAACAGCGTGCTCAGCGCCGCCGATATACAGATCAACCGGCATCCAATAGCGTTCTTTTTCGGAATCGACAAAATGCTTACTATTGTGCGGATCGATATAGCGCAAATAGTACCAGCACGAACCGGCCCATTGCGGCATTGTGTTTGTTTCGCGTCTCAATATCTTCCCATCTTTCGGATTTTTATAATTCACCCACTGCTTTGCACGTGAAAGCGGCGGTTCCCCGGATTCAGACGGTTTGTAATCTTTGAGATCGGGAAGTGTCACAGGAAGCTCTTCTTCTCCCAGAGGGATGACATTTCCCTCTTCATCATGAACCAAAGGAAAAGGTTCGCCCCAGTAGCGTTGCCGAGAGAATAGCCAATCTCGAAGTTTGTAAGTCACAGCTCCTTTGCCGATTTTATGGCGCTCAAGCCACTCATTCATGGTCTGAACAGCTTCTTCTTTATTCAGACCGTCTAAAAATGCAGAATTGACGTGAGTGCCGTCGCCTTCATGAGGCGCCTTCGTAATATCTTCTTCCTCTCCCCCCTCAAGAACACGGACAATCGGGATATTGTGTTTTCTAGCAAACTCATGATCTCTCGAATCATGCCCTGGCACAGCCATGATCGCGCCTTTTCCGTAAGACATTAAAACATAGTCTGCGATGTAAATCGGGAGCGCCTGATTGTTAGCTGGATTGATTGCATAAGCTCCAATAAAGATGCCAGTCTTTTCTTTGTTAAGGGCCGTCCGATCCATATCCGAACGTTTTCTTGCTTCGGCAATGTAAGCATCGACGGCATCCTTATGTTTCGCGGTTGTAATCTTCGAAACAAGAGGGTGCTCAGGTGCCAAAACACAAAATGTCGCACCGAAAAGAGTGTCCGATCTTGTAGTAAAAACTTCAAAGGACAGCTCTGGTTGATCTTTTATTTTAAAAACAATATCAGCTCCACTACTCTTACCGATCCAGTTTCGCTGCATCTCTTTAATGGATTCGGGCCAATCGACGAGATCAAGATCGGTAAGGAGTCTTTCAGCGTAAGCAGTAATCTTAAGGACCCACTGACGCATAAGCCGCTTTTCGACGGGATGATCGCCTCGTTCAGACCTTCCATCAATCACTTCTTCGTTAGCAAGAACAGTACCCAGGGCTGGGCACCAGTTCACTGGTTCGTAGGATTGATATGCCAAACCTTTTTCGTAAAGTTTAAGGAATATCCATTGCGTCCATTTATAGTAATCTTCAGACGTTGTATTGATCTCACGATCCCAATCGTATGATAAACCGATCGATCGAATTTGCTCGCGGAAACGCGCAATATTTTTTTCTGTGGTCATTTTTGGATGCGTGCCTGATTTGACCGCGTGCTGCTCTGCCGGTAATCCGAAGGCATCCCATCCCATAGGGTGAAGCACGTTAAAGCCACGCATTCTTTTAAAGCGTGCAAAAATATCCGTTGCCGTATAGCCTTCCGGATGACCTACGTGCAAACCGTCTCCAGACGGGTAAGGAAACATATCGAGAATGTAGCATTTAGGTTTCTTAAGAAAATCTTCTGTTTTAAAGGTTTTCTTTTCTAACCAGTAATGCTGCCATTTAGATTCAATCTTTGCAAAGTCATAGTCGCCAGGTGCTTTTTTTTCTTCGTTCATAAGTTTCACTCACACTTAATTCGTAGTTCAAAATCACTCACTTGCATATATTACGACATCATCGATAAGCCAGCCATCTCTAACTTCGCTCCAATCGGTCGCAACACGAAAGCGAAGTTGAAAGGTCCGAGTCTGGCCCAGAAAATCATCCAGTTTTATAATTTCTTGGACCCAACCAGCACTGAGTCCTGTGACTTTTTTAACCAGTTTCCACTCTGTTCCTCCATCAATTGAGATTTCAAGAAACCCAAAATCACCGAACATCCTATCTTTATCAAAGGTGTAGTATGACATGAAGGTCAACGTCGCGGAAGGCCGCTTCACCGTAATAATTGGAAGCGTCATGGCATAATTTATTGAATCTTCGTATGCGGATCCAGGGCTATCTGAAAAGACCATCCCCCCTCTTTCATCATCACGTTCCAGACCCCACGGTCCTTGAGCCGCAATGCCTTCCATTGATTCCGCTGGATTTTCATAAATAACGTTAGCTTTTGGCAGTACGTAACTTAGTGACCGAGAAAGATCCCCAAAGTTACCGACATTATCAATGGCTCTTATTGCGACATAACCACCTGTATCGTTGATGGGAAGAGCCCTAACTTCGCCCTTAAAGAACGGATGCCTTCCAGGGTTCGTGATTTTTTCACTGATCGTTAAAGGCAGCTTTCGTGCGGCCTTCCAGTCTTCTTCGGACACAATAGGGTCCTTTGAATAGCGCGCTTCATTTCTTTTCTAATAATTTCTAAAATTTCAGGGTCTTGAGCGTAAATATTTTTATAATCAAACATACACTTTTATTTTAACACTCCTTAAAGGAGTGAATAATAATATTAAAATTGCTTGGTAAAATCTGCTTATTTTATATTTACATCATAAATTTAACTTACTATATCATAGGTAAAAATACCGCTTTTGTCAAAAAAGGTACTGTTTTCACAGTACCCTGATATTATAAAAGTTTTTAGAGCTCGAGGAAGAGCTCGCGCATATGGCCCTCCTTATGGATGATAGAAATAACTTTTGCAATTAACTTGGCCGGACTGATTCCTATTAGATTCTGGTGCCACTTCTCCTTGCCTAAAAGCGGAATAGTCTCCAAAATAAAAATCCGATCGATCGTCCCGTCCTCCAATAAAGGGTTTATCCGATCAAAAGTAGCTGGCGTAAAATCGTTGTGAACCACGAAAAAGCTAATTTCTTTTACGCCATTTTGCCTGGCAATTTTAGCGCCAGCTTCTAAAGTCCCTCCGCCCTGCAACATGTCATCAAAAGCCGCGACCCTCTGCCCGGTTACGTTGCCGACGATTTTTGAATCTTCAATAATTATTTTCCTTGATGCCGCGTCTCGCTCTTTGACAATAAAAGAAACCGGCAGTTTTAAGATCTCGGCGATTTTTTTATTTCGTTTAAAACCTCCGTCGTCCAACGCCAAAACACTGTCAAACTGATCTAGATTGGCCATGGCGTATTCTATAAGAATACGCATCAAGTAGGTGTGATGAACCGTACGCAGTCGATAATGCGTCGTATCGTAGAAGTAAGGGTGCTGGCTTGAATGTTGATCAAAAATAGCAATCACGTCCAGACCCGAACTGGAAATTTGCATGGCGGTATCCTTATAAGCCACGGTTTCACCAAATCTTTTGACGTGATCTGATTTTCCATCTCTGATAAATGGAAACACCCCATAGACCCTAGAAGCGCAACCCCTAATAGTATTGCAAATCAGCCTTATTTCCCTTACCGTATCATAACCGGCATGAAGAGACCCAAAAATACAGATATCACGACCGCTGACATCACAAAGCCTTCTAACATCCAATTCACCGTTGGGAAATATTTTTGAATCAACTTCTAACGGGGTTACTCCGAGTTCATCCGCCACCTCCTTGCCTAGCGCGGGGTGCGAATTAGCGACAATCAAGCCCAATTCTCCAAATCTGCTGTTATTTTTCATAATTTACCATTGTTTTGTTTTTTAAA
>CAILAO010000809.1 GCA_903832105.1 uncultured Pseudomonadota bacterium
ACCTTTATAATCGGTCCTCGCTCGGCCCTAAAATCTTTAAATGGAACATATATGAAGGTTTCCTTATCTGATTGCTTGTTCCATGCGGTGTCGGTGTTACTTTTAAGAATCTCGATGGCTTCTCGGTCTTCTGGAAGCTCTGTGCGATTGCCATTTGGATACACCAAACTGAGTGATAGACCCAGCATTCGGGATACTTTTTCGAGACGAGAATCGTTAAGATAGCGACCGAAGAAAAGCGTCCCGCGAATGGGGCCTCGGCCCACGGTCGAGACTATGGGCTGGGACACCAGGAGCAGCGGACCTTCGGGAAGCATCACAAATCCCTGATGTTGATCAGACTCATTTTTGTGTTTTAAATACGGCGAACCGGGAACAAGTAACTGTAACAATTGTTTTGTCAGAGGAACTTGCTCGGACAGGTCAGATTTTAGCTGCAGAGCTTCAACCATCTTTCCATTGACGTCAAGAAGTAACATTAGATTGGTTTTAAGAGACTGAAGGCTGTTTGTTGTCAAGTTAGCTTTTCTAAATGAAGCGTTTCTATCCGCCATGAACTGGTACATGTCATCCCAATTAGACCAATCTTGGTTATTGATGGACAAGGCGTTGAACTCTTCTTCGATAGCTTTTCGAAGGCGTTCTGTGTTCTTTTCAATATCCGTACTCTCCAGTTGCTGAAAATCCTTCAAAAGAAAAGTTTTCACAGTCAACAGCAGAGCTGTAGAGAAAATAGTGAGAGAGATGAAAATGATGGATATCAACTTTGCTTGTAGTTTCATAACTTTCAGCCTACCATTTTTAAATAGCTAAGGATTATCTCAATAATAGAGACTTTTCGGGACATTGGATAGTTTCTTAAGATTTTAGGGCAGGTCTTTTTTTAAAAGATCTCGTATGCTAAAGTATAATCACGACCATCTATAGAGAATGACTAGAGTTGGGCCTAAGAGTTTCGGGAATATGAAACGTGACTTTTATGAAGCGTTATCGTAGCGAATTTCTCAAAGGATGTCTCAGTGTTTCTTTTCGTCAACTGAGTGTGCTATTGTTTTGTGCAAATTTTCTTATTTTGCTTCCAGGGGGATTAGCCGAGGAGGTGAGCCGAGGAGAATCGGTCACTTTTATGAGTCTAAACCTTCATGGATACCATCCGACGAATGAACCCTTGCGCTATATTGAGGATCGGAGTGGAAAGCTCACACCTGCTCCGTCTCACGTGTTTTACTTCACGGAAGCGGAATTTACGCGGGGTAACACGCTTCGATTAGACTTGCTTGCACGGGACATTGAAACCGTGGCGCCAGACGTCTTACTTTTACAGGAAGTTGGGGCAGGTCATCCCTATGTGGAAAAAAACTGCACTGTCTTTAACGATAACCCCGGATTCGACGGTCCTTTTGTAAATAGCGCTTGGAGACTTTTCTACCGATTGAAAGATAGAGGTTATTCTGCTGAGGTCTCCTGTCGTGGAAACCTTGGTTGGGTGACAGATTGGAATACTTTTAAAGATCAACGGATCAGAATATATGGCTCAAACGGGCTTGAAACAGTCTTTGACTTTGGAGCGAACCCTTACCCAAAGGGGATTCTTATCGAAGGTTTTGGCATGCTCGTGAAAAGTCCCTGGAAGATCTTGAAAAGCGAATCATGGAAAGTACCCCAAAATAGCTATGGTGAACTTTTTGCGGTACAGGTGGCTGTCTTGGCCAAGTCGAACGAGTCAGCTTCCCCACACGAAGATGAATCATGGAATCAACCTTGGAATCAGCCTTGGAATCAGCCTTGGAATCAGCCTTGGAATCAGCCTTGGAATCAGCAATGGATGATCGTTGCAAACGTTCACGCGGGACACAAGGTCGCTCAATTCGAACAGTCGGTAGTCTTGCGGGAAGCCTTGTGGAGATTTAAAAGGAGCATTGTGCAAGGCGCGGTTCTTGGGGTTCAAGGGCTCAGCGAAGGCAACTACTTAGGGACAGTTATAGGCGGTGATTTTAATGCTAGACTTTATCGCCCGAGTAGTAATCAGGCCGAGTCCGAGATTAGCACCGTTCCCTGGATGCTTAAGATGGATGGAGAATTTGACTTTTCTGTGGCGAGTGATGATGAGGAAAATAACAGAAAAATGCTATTTCTCAAAAATAGTTTGAAGTCTCTGAATGACGATAGTACCTATAAACCGTGGGCGACCATAGGAGACACTCAGATTGCGTTGGCAAGAATAGATAAGTCAGTCAGACGTTATTTTGATTGGCAGCGGGAGGTATTGCGGGCGGAAGAACCATTGTCATTCATGTCTGAAGCTTTATTGTGGGGCGTTCGACATGGGACCTGCTCGCCGCCACCCTGGGGATATGCGGGGTGTGGTGTTGTTGAACGGATAGATTACCTTTATTTTTCTGATGATGAGGATGTCTTGGCGAAGATCCAGAAGACATACTTACTTTATACCCATCACAATCCAAGTCGGACGGATAGCCTTTCAGACCATCCCGCCATGGTGGCTACTATTGTACTGGGAGCACGTTGAGTATAAGATGAACCACAAGATGAGTGAAATAAAATGAGTGAAAAAATGAGTGAAAATGTGAAAAGAGAAAAAAGGAAAAGTATTAGATCGCTCGTGGTGGATCATGAAGTCAATGGACTACTCACAAAGGAAGGTCAAGATCGGCGCGAGCCGTTTCTTATTTGGGACGTATCAGAGGAAGGGCTGTGCATCTGGACCGGTGAACAGATCTCCCCAGGAGATGTGCTTGCCTTGACCGTTGTGAAGCCCTTGACGTTACTTTTGAAATGCAAGGTTCGGTGGTGCGGTCGACAAGAAATCGAAAACGGCTATCGATGCGGTCTCGAAGTCATTGGCTCGGTGGATATCTTAAAAAAGCTACAAAAGACGCTCAGGAGATAAGGGGCGGGAACTTGCAAAAATCTCAATTGAGAAGTGATTTCTATGATTAGGATAATATTTTCTTTTTTGTTCTTAGTCGGATTTAATTGTTGCCGCCATGCTCATGAAGCAACAAGCGATCATGAATTAGCCTCCATTAGTCCAAAGGAATCGAAGGCTGGAAAATGGCTGATTACGATCTCGGCGGGTGGATCTCTCAGTTCAGAAGAGACCCTTGCGCTTCGGGCAGAAATGGTCAAAACTTTCACCCAAGAGAGAGGCGGCCTATACCAGCATGCCATTGATATAAGCAATGTTGAAGAGAACGCTCCGCAACCGACAAAGGCCAAAGTTTTTGATCTTTTTAAGCAACTATCCTGGACCATACAGGGGTATAAAGAAACACATCCTGGTTCACCCACGATGATTATGATAGCTATAGCTG